>JAGQWR010000005.1:52321-96611 GCA_020437105.1 Saprospiraceae bacterium | reverse complement strand
CACATCCGCAAAATCATCCGACACCAATAAAGATCCATCCGGGAGCCATTCCAGATCTACCGGCCGGCCCCAGGGTTCATCTGTGCTTTTATCCAGCCAGCCTGTCGCAAAATCTTCATAGGAAACGGCCTTGTTACCTTCCAGACGCACCATAGATACTTTATACCCACTTTTGGTACTCCGATTCCAGGAGCCATGTTCGGCAATAAGCACCTGACTCTGGAGGTCATTCGGAAATTGTTTGCTCACGATAAATTCCAGTCCGAGTGGTGCCACGTGTGCGCCCAGCTTTTGTGCCGGCGGCGTAAAATCCGAACAAGGAAATTTTGCTCCAAATTCGGGATCGGGCAAATCGCCCTGGTGGCAATACGGAAACCCAAAATGCATACCATCCTGTGGAGCGTAATTAAGTTCGCAGGCCGGTTCATTATCTCCCAGCCAATCACGTCCGTTGTCGGTAAACCAAAGTTCGCCAGTCTCGGGGTGCCAGGTAAATCCTACGCTGTTGCGAATGCCGGTCTGCACGATTTCCAATCCGCTACCATCCGGATTCATGCGTGTGATCGTATTGAAAATTTCATCTTCCGACTCACAGATATTGCAAGGCGCACCAACGGGCACATAGAGTTTCCCGTCGGGGCCAAACGCTATATATTTCCAGCCGTGGTGTGATTCTTTTGGATACCCGTCAAAGATCACTTCCGGAGCAGGCGGATTATCCAAATGGTTTTCTATATCCCGGAAGCACAGGATGCGGCTAATCTCCGCTACATACAGATCTCCATCCAGAAAGGCTACGCCGTTTGGCATCTTTAACCCGGAAGCCAGGACATACATTTCATCCGATTTATAATCGCCGTCGGTATCTTTCAGCGCATAGACCTTGCCTTCTCCGCGGGTACTTACAAACAGGGTACCATTGGGGCTCCACTCCAAAGAGCGGGCGTTTGGCACATCTACTGCAAAGACATCAATACTAAACCCTTCCGGGAGTTTTATCAGATCGAGCGGCAAATTTGTGGAGATGGCCGCATGTTTCTCTTTGGGAGGATTGAGGGAGGAGCAGCTTAAGGTCACAAAAAAAATAAGACTTAGGAGCAGGCGAAGATTCATAGGAAAAGAATGATTATTGAATTAGCAAATTACTTCTTATTTTTTGAAAGAAGTTCGCTGTGCGTCGGTTTGAAGCGATTAAAACGTTTTAAATGTGTATGCTTATACTGAAACGGAACAAACGATTCAAAAAATGATAAAACCCGCTCTTATCGGATTATTTTGTTGTTTGGCTTTATCTCTAGCAGCTCAAAAACATGATTACCAATGGGTAATATGTTGGGGAATGGCCGTACTTGATTTTAATGAAGATCCGGTTAAGATTCCAGAAACTGGTCAAACTTTTCCTCTCAGGGAAAACTCAGCCAGTATCAGCAATGAATATGGGCAATTATTATTTTATACCAATGGCTGTGAAATTAGGGGAGCCGACTATCAGCTCATTGAAAATGGGGATAGTTTAAATCCCGGTTTTCAGACCGACCTCCAGTGTAGTGGCGGGAATATAGGACCCCAGGGCAGCCTCTTCCTACCCGCCCCTTCATATCAGGATCTTTATTATTTGATTCATTTAAACTTTGACTGGATTCCCCCTCACTATAGTGTCGGGCATTGGCTTTATTATAGCCTGGTTGACCAGTCAATAGGAACAGGGAAAGTGCTGGATAAAAATCATTTACTTCTTCAGGATACTTTTACTGTTGGGCTGATCACCGCCTGCAAACATGCCAATGGCAGAGACTGGTGGATCGTTATCCCGGAAATGGCTTCTAATAAACTTTATCGGTTCCTGCTGGATCCCAGGGGTATTCAAGGTCCTTGGGAACAGCGGATCGGAACAGTTGACCAAGACGACAGCCATACCGGGCAGGTGGTCTTTTCTCCGGATGGGCGGTATTATGCCCGGATGGATGATTATAACAAACTGCATATTTACGATTTCGATCGATGCACCGGCTTGTTTTCAAATCCTCGGTTTGTGGATATTCCTGATTCGGGTTTAACCTATGGTGTCCCTTCTTCGGTGGCATTCTCTCCAAATTCTCAATTATTGTATGCTGGTCAAATCGAAAATCTTTACCAGATCAATATGTTGGTCTCGTCAATAGAGGCCAGTTTGTTATTGGTTGGAGAACTTGACGACTTTGAAGCTCCTTTTTATGGTTATTTTCAAAAAATGCAATTAGCCCCCGATGGAAAAATCTATTTAAGTACTGGTAGCAAGCCATATTTAAATGTCATTGATAACCCAAACGAAAAAGGAGTTGCCTGCCATTTCATCCAGCATGAATTCCTTCTTCCTGATCAAAATTACATTGGCCTGCCCAATATGTCTAATTATCGATTGGGCAGGCTTGAGGGTAGCCCCTGTGACAGTTTGTATCTAGCACCAGAATATCCCACTTGTCTGGAAAACCAACTTGAAGTTTTCCCTAATCCTTTTCAAAAGGAACTCCATATCCGTTTTAATGACTGCCTGCCCGGACTCTTTGATTTTGTACTTTATGATGTTCTTGGCCGCGTGGTCTGGAGGGCTTCTTTTGAGGGAGGCAGCTTCGAGTATCCGCTGATATTGCCTGATTTACCAGCCAATGTTTATTTATACCAAATCACTCAGTATGGTGAAAAGCTAAAAAGCGGTAAGTTGGTAAAGAGATAATTCGTTTTAAACCTGGACACCGATTTAAACACGTTTCCAGATCCACTTTCGCCAAGGTATGCCTACTTTTGCTCCTGAAAATCCAAGCCCGTGTATAAATACATTCTCAAACCCATCTTTTTCCGGCTTTCGGCCGAACGTGCGCACCATCTGACCATCCGCCTGCTTCGATTTGCACTGGCTATTCCGGGCATGGGCTGGTTATTTAAAAAAATGTACCGCGTGCAGCACCCCAGTCTGGAGCGTGAAGTATTCGGACTTCGATTTGCGAATCCGGTGGGTCTGGCGGCTGGCTTTGATAAAGACGGTAAACATTATGATGCCATGTCTGCACTGGGTTTTGGGTTTATCGAAATTGGCACCGTTACCCCGCTACCACAGGATGGAAATCCCAAACCACGGCTTTTTCGCCTTCCGGCGGATGAGGCATTGATTAATCGAATGGGATTCAATAACGAGGGTGTGGAGGCTATGGCTCAGCGGCTTCAAAAAGCCAAAAAGAGAACCCTCATCATTGGCGGGAATATTGGGAAAAATAAGGTCACGCCAAATGAGGAAGCTGTAAACGATTACCGGATCTGTTTTGAGCGGCTGTTTCCGCTGGTAGATTATTTTGTGGTCAATGTATCCTCTCCAAACACCCCAAACCTTCGGGAACTTCAGGAGCGGGAACCGCTCCAGGCCCTGCTATCAGAGCTTCAGGCTTTAAATAATTTAAAAGACCGCCCCAAGCCAATCCTCCTAAAGATAGCGCCGGATTTGAACACCGCTCAACTGGATGATATTATTGAGATCGTACAGGAAAGTGGCATCGCCGGACTGATTGCCACCAACACGACCATTGAGCGGAAAGGGCTGTTGAGTCAGGCCGAAAGCGAAGCCATCGGAGGGGGCGGCTTAAGCGGCAAACCCCTTCAAGACCGTTCAACGGAAGTGATCCGATACCTGGCCAGCAAATCAAAAGGACGCATTCCCATCATTGGGGTAGGCGGAATAGACAGTCCGGAATCAGCACAGGCAAAGCTGGATGCAGGAGCCGTGCTGGTACAAGTTTATTCCGGAATGATCTACCAGGGTCCCGGCCTGATCCGGCGCATAAACCGATCGCTCCTTCGGATAAACCGTTCCTAATCTCCCTACGCTCGTTTTTGGCAAGCTTTTTGTATTTACCTATTCAAAGAAAATCCCATCCATTATTCTGGCATTATCATCCAGGTTCTTTTTGGAGGGATATTTAAGCTAAAGGGGGAACTACACACTTTTGCCAAGACCTCGTGTCTTGAAAACAGGCTAGCTCTGGTAAGAGCCCGTACTGCTTATATCCATCTGGGGGGAAGGGTGAAACTCGTTTGCCGGGTTCACACACCTACTTATTGTAATTAAACTGGTTGAAACAGGAAGTAATTCCTGAATCAAGTAGTTCGTATAGGATTCTGTATGGATCGACAGCTTCGGCTAATCGGTTCTTTACAGACATTGTGAATTGTGTAAACCGAATTAAGTATGCGTTCAAACGAGAAACCAACACTATTCTTCAATGACCTGCGGTTCTGGCTTTTTTTAGCGTCTATGTGTCTGCTGGTCTTTCTGAGTGTATTTCGATACAGTTGATAGTGACAGGTTTTACTTCACGATCTTCAAACTGAGGTCGAGGCTGGTTGCTGAATGCGTAAGTGCTCCGATAGAAATAAAATCCACCCCTGTTTGGGCATATTTCCGAACGGTGTGAATATTAATTCCTCCGGAAGCTTCCGTTTCAAAGCGATTATCAATAGTTGCTACAGCCTCCCTCAGAATGGGGATTTCAAAATTGTCCAGCATAATTCGGGTCACGCCACCCACCTCCAAAACCTGGTGTAATTCTACCAGGTTTCTTACTTCTATGGTGATATTCCGCTCCAGGTTCTGGTCTTTCAGGTAGGCATGTACACGCTCGATGGCTTGTGGAATTCCGCCACAGGCATCAATATGATTGTCTTTGACCATGATCCAGTCATACAATCCAAAACGGTAATTAAAACAACCGCCCAGGTTTACCGCCCATTTTTCAAAAAAGCGAATACCGGGAGTGGTTTTCCGGGTATCCAGAATCTTTACCGGCAGGTCTTCCACTTCAAAAAGATAGCGATTACTCAGGGAGGCAATCCCACTCATTCGCTGCATCATATTGAGGCAAACACGTTCTGCCCGGAGCAGTGCCTGGGTATTACATTCTAAGTCAAAAGCCACATCCCCATACCGAATAGCATCCCCGTCTTTAAGCAGCGGGACAAACGTACAATCCGGATCTACCGTTTTCAGGATCTTCTCTGCCAACTGAATGCCGGCGATCACGCCGACATCTTTCACTAACAAATGGGCATTCGAACGCGCATCTGCCGAAATACATGCTTTTGAAGTATGGTCACCTTCTCCAATGTCTTCCCGGAGTGCTAAATCAATAAATTCGGATATGATCCGATCTGCATCCGGGTGGATATCTTGCAAAACAACTGCCATATTATTGAAAAATTAAGTGGGCTTAAAAGATTACACCAACAAATATCCGGAGTCCGCGAATAACGGCTCTGGAATCTTCTGCTTCTTCCATGATAATCACACCCATATCATCTTTAGTAAGTTTCATGGCATCATTATCGGTTACGTCGGTAAAGCCCTGTTCGTAAAACAGACCAAACATCAGGTTGGTATCACCGGTCGTATTACCCCGAACATTGTATTCCGCGCCAGCGCCAAGTCCCCAGGATAAATTAAACAGATTTACATCTTTGTTAATGTTTTCATCCTCCACATTCAGATCACCTGCACCGGAGATATCCCCTCTCCCTTGTGCACGAATACCCAAACTGATAACCGGTGCTTCAAAGAAGAATCTGAAATCCCGGAAGATCTCGTTGGTCAGCATTTTAAAACTAAAAGGCAATTCGACATAGCGGATAGAGTATTTCAATTTTACATTATCCGGTAATTCCCGAAAAGCTTCGCTGGAAAGCTCTGATTTTGTCCAGAACCGGCCGCCTGTATCGTGTAGCAGGGTGCCACCAGAATTAAATGAAAATCCCAGTCCGTAGGTAAAGGCATATTTTTCAGCGAAAAATGCTTCTCCCCGTACTCCGAGTTTCAAACCCAGGGCCGTGCCACTTTGGTTGATAAATTTATCATCCGTATCCATCCAGAAAAAGGTCGGACTCGCCTGGAAGCCAAATCGCATCCCCTGAGCAGAAATTTTAACGGAAATAAAAGAGAGAAGTACAACAATTGCAATGAGCCTTTGCATTTGGTATTACTTTTGGTGAATAATTCAGATTAAGATTCGTTAGAAGCTACTAACGAATTTGTTTTCGTTTCAAAGTTACATCAAACTGAAAAATTTATGTTCCAGGTTTTCCCAGATTCTACATCACAAATTCTTCGAACGCTTTTTCGCTTCAGTATATTGATCGCTTTAGTATCGACCAACGCCTGCACAAACGACAAAGGTAAAGATATTCCGGACGTCTCCCATATTAATATGAATGTGGAGATCCAACGCTTTGATCAGGACCTGATTTCGATTGATACAAATGACTTCTCCCCGGGCCTAAGGCTGCTGGAAAGTAAATACCCGGCCTTTAGTGAGATTTACTTTGGTCAGATTCTGGGAAGCACCGATCCGAGAATTGCAGAAGAAGGACATGACGCCTATGTCAGAGGTTTTGTAGCCAATGCCGGGATCCGCAAGTTATATGACACCTGCCAGGTTGTGTACCCCGATATGACAGACCTGGAAGCTGATTTTAACCAGGCTTTCCGGTACTTCAACTACTACTTCCCGGAGGCGCCTATTCCGACGCTCACCACGTTTATCTCGGAGTTTACCATTGCCAATTTCATATACGGACAAAACGACCTGGCGATCGGTTTGGAATTTTATCTGGGGGAAAACTTTCCTTACGCTTATTACAATCCGGGCAATGCTAATTTCTCCCAGTATCTCACCCGAGCCAATAACCGGGAGCACATGGTTTCCAAAACACTGATGCCTCTTATTGAAGACCTCGTCGGGCCGGTACCCGAAAACCGCTTAATCGACTATATGATCCAGAATGGGAAGAAGCGCTACCTGCTCGAACAACTTGTTCCCTTTGCTGCAGATACAGTATTGATGGAATATTCGCCCGACCAACTCCAGTGGTGCCGGGATAATGAACAGGAAGTCTGGGCTTATTTACTGGATGAGGAACTGCTCTACTCTACCAGATACCAGGATTTCCGTAAGCTGGTGGAATACAGTCCGAGTGGCACTTCTTTAATGCCTCCGGAGTCTCCCGGCCGCGTGGGTAATTACATCGGCCTGCAGATCATCAAGTCTTTCATGCGCCGTTTCCCGGAAACCACTTTAGAAGAGTTGATCCTGATGGATGATTCGCAAAAGATTCTTGACCTATCAAAGTATAAGCCGAGGAGGTAGGTAGTTTGAGTGTGAGTGTGAGTGTGGGTTTGCCCCGATAGCTATCTGGGGAGTTTGAACTTCTCGACCTTAGACCCTCGACTTTAGACCTTAGACAAAAAAAATCTCCCCGATCAGCGAAGCTGATGCTCCACGCGCAGCCGCAGGCAAGCACTCCACGTGACGCGAAGCGGAACATTCCACGCGAGGCACAGCCGAGCATCAACCTGATGCCGAAGAATCTACCCTACAAAAGCTTCACGAATCGAGGCTGCGATATCGGCCAGTTCTTCCTGACTTAAATCAACTGGAGGGCGTTCGAAATTCATATCATTTAGGTGATTGATCGGGATCAGGTGCACATGGGCGTGTGGCACTTCCAGTCCAATAACGGTAACACCTATTCGTTTGCAGGGAATAGCTTGTTTGACCGCATGAGCAACCTTTTTAGCAAAAGTCATCAGGCCGGCGAGGGCATCATCTTCCAGATCGAAGATATAGTCTGTTTCCTTTTTCGGAATAACGAGGGTATGGCCTTTGGCCAGGGGGCGGATATCCAGAAAAGCGAAAAAGGATTCTGTTTCTGCGATTTTATGGCAGGGAATTTCCCCTGCCACAATTTTTGAAAAGATGGATGACATACTATCCGATTGAAATTTCTACGATTTCGAAATTGAGGTTTCCTCTTGGCGTTTCCACAACAGCCAGGTCGCCTACTTTTTTGCCCATCAGACCAAGGCCCATTGGGGAAGTAGCAGAAATCTTTCGATTCTTCAGATCTGACTCCGACTCGGAAACGAGTTTGTACGTCATTTCTTTCCCGTTTGCTTTATTGCGTATAGTTACATTCGACAGCAGTCGAACCTCTGAATTATCGAGTTGACTTTCATCTAAAACGCGTGCATTTGCGAGAATCTTTTCGAGCTCGTTTATTTTCATTTCCAACATACCCTGCGCATCTTTGGCGGCATGGTATTCTGCATTTTCCGACAAGTCGCCTTTTTCCCGGGCTTCAGCGATTTCCGTTGCGGCCTCGCTTCGGCCATTGGTTTTCATTTCTTCTAATTCAGCTGTAAGGCGATCAAATCCTTCCTGGGTCAGGTAAGTAATTGACATATTGCGGTGATTTTGGGTTAAACAAAGGCCTGAATAAAGCAGTCAAGTTCTCCTCCCTTTCGTGATAACCAAAAGAAGTTTCGAGACCAAATTGTCGAAAGAGAACGAAGACAGGATAGAAATCAGAACTGTCTTTGGTGCGCTATCAGGCTTGTACTAATAAATACAAAAACGCTTCCTTCACTATTCGATGGAAACGTCTTCACTTAAACATCTACCTCAAAGATAGGAGTTTTTCCTAAATAAGGAAAGAGGCTGCCGATTTCTGAACATCGGCAGCCTCTTATTTACTGATCAAAAAGTTGATCAGAGATCCAGACGAACACCAATATTATGGGTTCCTCCGAATAGTTTAGTTGTACGGTAAGCATAGTCAACACCAAAGCGACCACTTTCCGGATTGTCTTTCTTGAAAGGGACTTCAATCGTTACGCCAGCCGCAATACCGGTATAAAGAGGCGCTTCTTTTCCGTTTTCCAAATTAGATCCAAATTCATATTTGTATCCACCACGGAGCACCAAAATATCCAAGAAGCCAAACTCCAGTCCGCCACCAAGCTGATCCTGAGAAAAGGCATTAGATGCGAAATTACCGACAAGGGTAAGCCGACCGGTAGTACCAAGCAGGAAGTCATAGGAGGCGCCGATATTCAGCTGAGACTGCAGTTCATACTCAGCAGAACGTTGCTCCACTGCCTGGCCGTAGTTAACCGAACCGATTGGAACCTGCCGATTGATCGTCAGACCTTCTCCTGTAAACTGCATGGAACCGCCAACATTACGAAGGGAGATACCAAACTTAAAGTTGTCATTTTCACCTGTTACGTACTGTACACCTGCATCAATAGCAAAGGTACTTGCAGACAAATCCGCAATACGCTCAGAAACACCCCGAAACAAAATACCAACAGATACTTTGTTTTCAAAAACATGTGAATACCCTACTCCAATATTCAGAAAAGTTGGAGAGAAGGTTGCGCCTGTTCCTTCCGGCTGATTCGTAGTTGTAATCGGAATATCACCAAAATCCATGGCCATAATAGTCACGCCAATTCCGCCGCTTTTACCAATAGGTGTAGCAAAACCAAAGGAATTGATATTGATTCCGGTTGACTCCAAATAGATGGAGTGTGCGCCGTAGAACTGCAAACCATCGACCCGGCCAACACCTGCAACATTGAGGCGCATGGCTTCAACTCCGGTGATACAGGAGGTAGTCATGGTATGGAGTCCGGCACTGCGGGCCCAAGGGTTGATCAGTAACTCGTAGGCACCTGCCTCACCCTGGCGATCCGGGTTACCGGCAAATGCCTGAGGCAAAGCCAACCCGAAAGAAACCGCTATAGCTAGAATGTAGAATATACGATTCATAAATGCTCGTTTTCAAATTTAAAAGGGGAGGGAGGAACCCAAGGGACCTCCCTCCTTTTTTTATTATAATCCGGAAGGATCGAAAGCCCGGTTAGTACCAAACCATTTGATCACCCGTTCGCCCATCTCACCTGCATCAATATGGATAAGATAAATACCCGCTGCGATTGGAATACCCCGATTGTTTTTCAGGTTCCATTCGATATCCGGACCGAATTGTGTGGTCTGGATTCCGCGGTTATTACCATCCGGCATAGTGCCACTTTCATCCCGGTTGTACTGGCGAATAAATTTGCCATCCAGCGAGTAGATTGTAACAATACACTTAGCAGGAAGATTCGTAATCTTCACGGTAGTACTTAACTCGTTGTTCTCGTAATCAGAGAATGCATAGTACGGATTCGGTACCACATTGATCATATCCAGTGCAGTCTCTACACCTTCTGCAGATAAAGGATCTGCCTGACGACCATCAAGTACAAACCGGTATGTTGGATATCCGTTGTAATCACCTGTAGCTGTTTCAACTGAATATGGGTTGTTTACCCGCAGTTTAACAGTCAGATCATTCGGAATCAAACCATCTGCATAGCTAAGCATCCGGGTACCTTCAGCAGCCATTGGCCAACCTGCCCAGGTAATGCTACGCAATGTAGGTACACGCTGGATGGCTTGCGCCGGATTCTTTAACACATTATAGATAGCAGCACAACCATCATAATCCGTTTCGGTTACGTAAACGAAGTGCTGACCACCACCAATGAAGTTTGCCACTGTCGTGAAATCAGGCAAGAACAGTTCGACCTGTGCGCTCGGATTGAACATCATATCCGCAGCAGGTGAAACACCGTCCAGGAACAGTTCCTCACAATTAGGGAACGTAACACAAGCGTTTTCAATGGAATAAGCAGAATTTTCGCCGAAGAAAATATTCAGGCGGCGACCGGTTTCAACATCAATTGCATAACCCGGGAACCAACCCATACCCTGTACAGGTGCACCATTGTCCATTGCGCCATCAGGGTCAGGCAGTCCGTCGCCATCCGCATCGTCTTTTGAAACAGAAGGTGATGCGCGAAGATCAAATTGTACCCGGCCACCATCGGTTGGCAAACCAAGTGCCGACGTAAAGTACGGGTTAGCAGTTTCAACGATCACACAACGACTCCACAGGCTCTTATCAGAAGTAAAGATGATATCAACGTTATTGACATTGGCCAACAGATCCGCATCACGTACCAAACTTCCATAAGAACTGTTTCTCCAACCTGGCGTAACATATTCTGATCCTGCCGGACGATTTCGGTAATCTGCAATTTGGAAAGGCACAAAAGAACCGTCTCCAATTTTTGTCAAAGCACCGCTTGGATCCAGGGCATTATCCGGTTCGCCTACAGAAGTTGCTACATAGTTCAGGTAACCAATACCTCCAAGATCATCCGAGACACCTGCATACCAGAAAGGTAGTCCGGTATCACTGTATGCGTATTCTGCACCAATGGCACCGTTGCTTGCATCCACAAGTGATCCTACTTCAGCGGCCTGAGCCACTGTAACGGTAAAACCGTATTGGGCTAAAATCTGCTCGCTAAACTGATCAATTGTCTGATCCGAACGGATTGTTGGAGCAGATGGATTACTCAGGCTTTTCAGTTCCCAGTAAACCGCTGTATCCAATTTGTTGTTGGCCATATTCTCATCAACAAGGGTCAATAGGAATTCACCATCAACAACATCTAATGGATTGTAAACCTTTACATCAATCGGGCCTTCACCTGGTTGATAAGTCAACTCAGCAGCAGATCCGTCTTTGAAAATCTGATCAATGGATTCCTGGCTCAGGTCAACAAAGTTATTGCCTACACCTACCCCATCAATACGGGTAATAACTGGTCCGTCTCCATAGAAACTGTTCAGCTCCCGGTCAACAATCGGACGAGGAATAACCGTATAGGTTTTGATATTCCGGCGACCAACAATATATGGACGACGCTGGCCAGTGGCCGATCCGACATCATATTGCTGCCAGTTGTTATGAGCATAAGCAATCACTGAATAATAATATTTCTTGTGATTGATCATACGGTTATCACCGGAAGCAAACAAGTCGGTTGTTAATTGGAATGTATGACGAATACCGTCATCAGGACCTTGTGTAGCTAATTCCGGGTACCAGATTTCTTCACCTGTACCAGGATCACTGACAGCTGTCCAGGAATAGATATCTGAGATACCATTCTTGAGGTCAACCTGAGCTACAATACGTGCTTTGTCGGTATTGTCATAATCACCGGTAGTAACCTCCGGACCTGCCAGTTGATAAATAATGTATCCTTCAAAATTATAGGTAGTATCAATATTTTCTCCGGATGCTGCATCTGCCTCGAGGTCATCTTCCTCGTACATTTCGTATGCATTATTTGAATTTACCAACAAGGTGTCATTACTTAAAACAGCAATGATAGATTGGTTCAATTCAATAAAGTCAAGGTCTGGCGCATCTGGTCCGTCAAGAATATCGAAACAGTTGTCGAACAGATTCTGAGCCAGTTTATCCGCCTGGAAAAGACGGGAAATATCCGGACAAGGGTAATCAAATTCAGGTACCCATACAGCTCCAACGATCAACTCATTGGTTGCACCCGGTACCAGCTTGAATGGACCAGAAGCCTGAACTGTTCTACGGTCATATTCTGGCAAACTGGCAGTACACATAGACCAGCCTCCCTGATCGTCTGGTGTTTCCGTAAAGGCATAATCAATTGGGTCACCGTCCTGGTACGCATCATCGCCATAGGTAAATGGTGAACCATCCCTCCAGGATCCGGACAGATAGTTATAAAACTGTTCGCCGGTTTGCGGATCCGTAGTATTTGGATCCGGGTTACCCTGACTTGGGTTATTGAAATAGGTAAAGGAAGACATACCTAACTCAATCGTATCAACAGCTACACCGTTTTCGATAATTGGCTTCAATGGGCCACGGAAGTAGTCAATACCAATGATTGGAATCTCCGTACCATAAGTATTAATACCATCCGGACAGTTGGTACCTACGTTTCCGTCAGCAGCATCTGCATTATAGGTATAAGCCAGGCTTCGTGAGGTATCACAACCTACATAATCATCTGTATAACAACCAAGGTCAGCATCGACCCAAATTCCAAAGTAGGTACTATCAATGTCCTCGATCGCCCGATTGATCAACTTGTACCGTTGGAAAGTCATGTCATTGATCTGATCTTTGGTACCATAGGAAAAGGCTTGAACTTGCACCTCCATCTGGATTGCATCTGCGTTAGATTCGGCGTGGATACCACCTGCATCATTATAAACCCAGAAGATCATTTGATCCGGATATTGAGGTTCCGGACAACCGCGAATCTCAATAATTGGATAATCGCCTTCAGATGGTTCATATTTCAAGTCACCATCCCGGTCAAAATAACCGGCTAATCCCTGTGATGTATTTGGAAGTTCAAATTCGTTGATCTCAAAGAAATAATCATTGCCACGAGCTGGCCAGCCCTTTACTCCCCGAGGAATCAGGTCCGGGTCATATTCAACGCCGGCAGCTAGTGCCTGCTCATAATTGGACAGGTGTTCGTCAATCTCGGAAGCATATACCTCAAAGAAACGATCCCAATTATCACAAATCTCCAGATCGGTTAAACCCGTAACCGGATCAAGAGGTCCTGACCAGTAATCGGAATTACCCTGGGAGTTACCATACGTTTGTCCGGCAACTTTCAATCCTCCCCCCGGATCAAGTCCGCCAAGCCAGATGGCACCGGCAAAAATGGAGGAAATCTCCTCTTCTCCCGGATCTGGATGAGGCACGACATACTTACCGTCTCCACGGTCCCACCAAACGTCTCCGCCAGTTGTTAAACGTGCGCGCACATTATTTACTTTTCCTCCGGTCAGGCGGTTTACCCCCTGATCGATCTGCGCACTAGCTGTAGTACAGTCAGCTCGAAAGCTTACTGCCGTATTTGAATTTGAATTTGGCTCAGTAACATTTGCAGCCGGGCGATTTGGATCATTGTGAGCACTCGCAGAGGTCCACATCAAAGCACCAAACAGGCAAATGAGCCAGAGTCTTTTGTTTCGCATTTTCGAAATTTTTCGATCTACTTAATTTATAATAGCCGTCGCAGGAAACAAATCCCTGCGACGGAAGACTTTTTTTAGAAGTCAAAAATTGCACCCAGGAATATCCGACGTGGTAATGTGTAATATGTTGGATTCAACATTCTCCACTGGTAAGAAGCCAGGAATGCATCAGGACTATTACCAGAATTTGTAATGGATTCTGTTGCATCCAAACCACGTGAGCTGTCCAGGTAACCATCATCAGATGGAGATCCGGTAGCAGGATATACTTTTACTGTATTTCGTGTATCTAGTACATTGGATACACGCACATACACGTTCATGTTTAAGCCACGGCCGTTTTCAGCTTTTGGTTTAACCAACGTAAAGTCTTTGTCCACCCGAAGGTTTAACACAAAGTTCCAAGGCAAACGAGAACCGTTGATTGATCCTTTGGTAGAAGCACCACCTAGTGGATCCGGAACCAGTTTAGCTGTATATGGACGACCAGACACTGCAATAGCTTGCAGGTTTAGACCGCCATTCGCAAAGATGTCAACTCCAAACAAACGAGGACCATTGTATTTTTTGCCCGATCCGTAACGGTAATCAAGCGACATGTTGATCCGGTGACGTTCGTCAAATGACAAAGGATAAAGAATACGCTGCAAGCCTGTGCTTGACAGTCCGCGAGAAGAGTTGGCATCAGAACCTGTACCATCAGCAAACTGAAGTGTGTAGGATGCTAAGAGGGAAACGTTACCGGTACGACGCAGGTCATATTGGAACGTAAAGCCTTTAACAGTACCAAAATCCAGGTTGTCATAGGTATCATACTGCTGACCGTTAATTCCAGGAACATACAGGAATGTCCGGAACTGGATCATGTCACGCAGTTCTTTGTAGTATGCAGAAATTTTCAATGCGGATGAGTTTGTCAAACGCTGCTGAAAACCTACCTCATAATCGATCGTACGCTCCGGACGCAGGTTCGGATTGTTCCGAATTTCCGTACGTTCTGCGAAGTAATAGTAATCGATTGGTGTAGCGACATTGTTTGATGGCGGGCGCTGAACCAACACATCATAGTGCGCAAAGAAGTTTGCTTCATCCGAGATCGGGAAGGAGAATGCCATCCGTGGCATTACATTGATCTGAGGCGTGTAATCTTCAAAAGTTAATGAAGGATCAAAGCCCCGCTTCTGAATATTCGGATCATCAACAGTGTATTTAGGTGTTACCACCTCACCACCGAAGATCAAGTTTCCATCATTCGCCTCCGTACCGTTGGCAAAGTACCATTGCTCACCATCGCGATAAGCTTTAACATTTTCACTGTTTTCGCCATCGATATATACTTTGAAGTCGTCGCCAATGGTAGAAGGGCGCTCGCCACCAAACTGATCGTGGAAATCAGATGCTCCCATGATCTCGTATAAGGAGAAAGGATCTTTCAAGACATTGGTATTCGCATCATAGCGATCTACCCGCACACCTACACGGAAAATAATATCCCGGAAGGTAAAACGGTCCTGAATGTATGCTGCCAGATAATTCGGACGGAAAGGTGCAACCGGGAAGGTACGTACGCCGTTTGCATCTGTTTCTGTAAAGAAGGCATCATAGGTCCCTTCTATCGGATTACCGAGATAATCATATCCCCAGTAGTCCAGAATGTTTTGTCCTGTAAGTTCTGCAGAAGAGAACATATCCAGACTCATTTGATCTGGTGTCAGTGCATGTACATTTACATAATCACCATCTGCAGCACCAGCTACTTCACGTACACGCTTGTAGAAAAGCAGGTCTTCCTGCTCCGCAGTTACTACATCGTATATTGGAATCAGGTTGCCAAACACCAGGGTATCACCGATAATCTTGGTTGTATCAACACCCAAGATATTCCGATTGGCCTGCTGCTCTGCAATACGCCAAAGCGAGAATGGCTGCAAATCATATCCCCGCTCGGTACGTTGCTCATAAAGCACACCAAACTGGATAGAGTGTTTTGAATCCTCTGAATTTGACGGCCAAAGCTCGAACGAACTATTTGCATTAAATGTAATAGTCTCCTCATCGCGTTTGCGGTACAGGTTATATACAGTACCAACATTTGCGTGCAGGTTCCAAATACGAGAGAAGTTGGTAGAGATAAAACCATTCTCTGCAACCAGCTGGCTTTCTGAAGAAATATCATCTCCTACATTATAATTAGCCAAAATCGGATTTATGTCTCCACCGGTATAGCCAACAAATTCCTGCCGGTAATCCCGATGCTGGAAGGGGAAAGGCCAGTTTGCGGCATCAATCGGAGCACCTAAAGCCGGCACCCATTCGTAATCATATTGGCCGATATAACCATAATCAAAGAAACGGTCTTCATGACGTGTATCTTCTACATTATAGTAATACTGCTCATAACCAAACTGAAGCGTATATGACGCATTCCGAATAGCAGAAACTTCCTGATTATCAGTAGAAGCATCCAGGTCTGTAGCACCTAAACGGTGACGCAGACGCACATTGCCCCGGTAACGGGTACGTGTTTCGTATGGATTGTTTTGACTGTTAAACTGTGTCCAGGAAATCCGGGAAGCATTATCAGAATATCCATCCGGTGTAAACCGATCCTTATTCTGGTTATAAGTACCAGAGAAAGAAACATCGATATTACGACTTAGCTGCGCATCTAATTTTGCAGTAAAGTCAATATTGACATCTTCTTCATTCGGACGATAAGCGTACTCATCCATTCCTGAAAAATCAACAAATGACCCCGCAGGAACAAAACCAGAACCAAACTCAACAATTGGGTTTGCTTCAAGGCTTGCCAGTGTTTCATCAGATACATGATAGATAGGAATTGCTGTCGGGTCATCATCTTTACGTTGACGGTACTGACCGGCAATACGGAAACCCAAAACAGATTGGCCTTCTTTGTTGCGAAGGATCGGACCGCTCACGTTGGCATTCAAAAGATTGTAGCCAAAAGCATCCAAAAATTCAGAGGTTTCCACCTCAATACCTCCAGAGAATCGATTGGATGGTCCACGGGATGTAATCGAGATGATACCACCTGTTACGTCACCATACTGGGCACCCACCCCACCTGTAATAACCTGGAGTTGTTCGATCTCCGTTGCAGGAGGCAGATTACCTGACACCCGGATACCATCATAAAAGTAAACCGTTGCGTTGGCACGGGATCCCTTAATGGTTACATCATCCCCTTCATCCGCAGAAGCAGTACCAGCCACATTCGACACAATACCGTTTACACTTTTTGAAGGGAGTCGCATAATTTGATCACCAGTCACCGTACCACCCGTGGCAGTATTATCCGGATCGATCAAAGGAACTTCGTAGCCAATGACGACTACTTCATCCAAATTAATACCAGCTTCAAGAGTGATGTCGAGGCGGTTATCTTTACCAGCCTTAACAACAACACCTTCTACACGCTTTGGCGGATAACCGACATAGGAAACTTCCACATCATAAGTACCTCCATCCAGAGGACTAAAACTGAAATTTCCGTCAAAGTCGGTCTGAACGCCCGTTTTGTAAACCTGATTCTGGTAGATTTTTACGTTCCCAAATAGGATCGGTTCCCCAGTTTCCAGGTCTGTCACCTTTCCTGACAGTGACGTTTGTGCTGTCATAACAGCACTTCCGCCGAGCACGAAGGTGAGGATCAAGAGTAAATAACGTACCATAGACCTTGTTTTTGTGAATTCTTACGTTTTGCCGTCGGACGATGCCGAACGCACAATATTAGTGAAAAAGGGGTTCTAAAAAAAATTTATAGAACCTGCCTTTACAGCTCCAAAATTAAACAGCTTCCGTTTAAAACAAGCACCATATTCAGAAATAAGTCAGGTTCCTGATATTTCCTTTTTTGAATGAATCGGGTATCTCTTTTAAACCCAGCAACTCCATAATTGCATACCGTGCAAAATAAACCAGAGGACATCTCACATCTGTGATGCCTGTCTGTTTTATAAATCAATGTGGTTGCCTTGAGTTTTCGGGGAGAAAAAAAGCTTTTTCAAACGCTAACATAAGCAATTAAACCCAAGATTTAGATGTGCTTAAGGCTTTCTCTATATTACTTAACGAAGGTACATAGTCATGCGCTTCCCTGCATCCTGTGGTAATCAGGATTTCGGTCTGAGGCCGGACAAATTCCCAAACATCTGTAAAACCGCAACTTCCTTACCTTTGGTACCACAAAAAAATCTGCCGGAATGAAAATCACTTTACTAACTCTGCCCCTTTTATTTTGCCTGGCTGCCTGCTCTACTGATACAACAACCGAAAAAGCTCCCATTTCTGCTACTTTTTATCTCCGATACCTGGCAGACGGAGAGCAGCTAAAGGCTGAAGCTACCTTTCTGGAAATTGCCCCCAACAAAAAAGGCAAGGCTATCGAAATGGCCGGAGGTGTTTCTTTCCTGGGAAGTGCGATGGGCAAGCGCCAAATTAGTGATGCCATCCTCCGCTATCAATATGAAAACACCGGCACCTTTCCGGAAGCCATTTTATTTGGTTGCCGAGAAAACAGCTCGGATACCTGGACGGAATTTAAAGCCCACATGGTGCCGCTAAATAGATTTAAGCTGCCCGATACCATCTCCACCAAACAAGCCACTGCCCTGGTGTTGCCCGATGGGCCGCTTACCGCGAATGAACAATTGGTTATGATTTTCAGCAATTCCGACGGACAAGCTCAGTCGGTTACGCTCTCTGGTCCGAGTCAGGGCAATTCCATTTCAATTCCCTCCGACAAACTCAACGCACTTTCTGAAGGCCTGAACACCGTTTATCTGGTCAAAAAACAGCAACAAAAGATCCAGACAGCTCCATTTATAGCCACCGTGGAGGTGGAGTATTACAGCAAAACAATGGAAGTTTTTGTGACACGTTGATTCGACGAAAGTCGCCTTCATAAGCCGACAATACCTGCATTCCATAATTTGAAACCGAAAAGCCTATCGCAGCGCTTTATTTCTAATCCTGAATATATATCTTTGCGGGCAATTTCTAAGGAACCTGTTTGTCCGACCGGTTCAAAACACATTCCATGCCAAAAGATACTTCTATCCGTTCCGTTCTGATTATAGGCAGCGGCCCTATTATCATAGGCCAAGCCTGCGAATTTGATTATTCAGGAACTCAAGCTTCCCGCTCTCTTCGGGAAGAAGGTATTGAAGTTACCTTGATCAATTCCAATCCGGCTACGATCATGACTGATCCGGTTACAGCCGATAACATTTACCTGTTGCCTCTGACCGTTGAGAGCATCGAGCAAGTGCTGAAAGAGCAACAAATTGATGCTGTATTACCCACAATGGGTGGTCAAACAGCCTTGAATCTGGCCATTGAAGCCGGCGAACAGGGAATCTGGGAAAAGTATAATGTGCGGATGATTGGCGTTGATCTGGCAGCTATCGAACAAACTGAAAACCGGGAAGCCTTTCGCCAGCTAATGGTTAAAACCGGCTTAAGTGTAGCCCCCTCTTTTATCGCTAACTCCTTTTTGGAAGGAAAAGAAGCTGCTCAGAAAATCGGCTATCCGCTGGTTATCCGGCCTTCCTACACCCTGGGAGGTACCGGCGGCGGATTTGTGCATGTGGAAGCTCAATTTGATGATGCACTCCGCAGAGGACTCGAAATGTCGCCCACACACGAAGTCCTTGTTGAAAAAGCAGTTCTTGGCTGGAAGGAATTTGAATTGGAATTACTCCGCGATGCGAATGATAATGTGGTCATTATTTGTACAGTTGAAAACCTGGATCCGATGGGTATTCATACGGGCGACAGTATTACCGTTGCCCCGGCTATGACACTCTCAGATCGAGCCTATCAACAAATGCGGAACGAAGCAATCCTCGCCATGCGTTCGCTTGGAAATTTTGCCGGTGGTTGTAATATTCAGTTCTCACAAAATCCGGAAACGGAAGAGCTGATCGTGATCGAAATCAATCCACGGGTATCCAGATCTTCTGCACTGGCCAGTAAAGCCACCGGCTATCCAATTGCGAAGATCGCCGCAAAACTGGCCATCGGATACAATCTGGACGAACTTAAAAATCAAATCACAAAAACCACCTCTGCTTACTTTGAGCCAACACTGGATTATGTGATCGTGAAGATGCCACGCTGGGATTTTGCCAAATTCCCCGGAGCAGACCACAAGCTGGGACTCCAAATGAAGTCTGTCGGTGAGGTTATGGCCATCGGAAGAACATTTCTGGAAGCACTGCAGAAAGCCTGCCAATCGCTGGAAAACGGACGCATGGGTCTGGGCTCAGATAAAAAAGAATGGATCAGAACGGAAGACATCCTGGCCCGACTCGAAGAAGCCGGCGAGGATCGGATCTTCCGACTAAAAGATGCCCTGCGCCTGGGTGTACCTGTGAAGTCTATCCAGAAACTCACCGGAATTGATGTTTGGTTTATCAAACAGATAAAGCGCCTGGTACAATACGAGCAGGATTTAATGCGGTATAACGTAGCCGAAGACCTGCCAAAAGACTTTCTGCAAGAACTAAAATCTGTGGGTTATTCGGATGCGCAGATCGCCTGGCAGTTGCGGATTGAAGAAGAACAGGTTACCAGACACCGTAAAGCACTCGGCATCACACGTACTTATAAAATGGTGGATACCTGTGCCGCTGAATTTGAGGCAAAGACCCCCTATTATTATTCCACCTTTGACAAGGAAAACGAGAGTATTCCTTCGAAAAAGAAAAAAATCATCGTACTCGGGTCGGGCCCGAATCGGATCGGACAGGGCATTGAGTTTGATTACTGTTGTGTACACGGCCTGTTGGCTATTAAGGAAGCCGGGTTTGAAGCCATCATGATTAATTGTAATCCGGAGACTGTTTCCACTGATTTTGACATGGCCGACAAGTTATACTTTGAGCCTGTTTTCTGGGAACACCTGGAAGAGATCATTGAGTTAGAACAACCGGAAGGCGTTATTGTACAGCTTGGCGGCCAAACAGCCTTGAAGCTGGCCCAAACACTGTACGAAAGAGGCATTCCGATTATTGGCACCGACTACCCTTCGCTAAACCTGGCGGAAGATCGGGGTGCTTTTTCCGATCTGCTGAAAGAACTGGACATTCCTTATCCGAAATATGGTGCTGCGCAAGATGCAGACGAAGCCCTTAGAATTGCCAACGAGGTAAGCTATCCGGTATTGGTACGTCCATCTTATGTATTAGGTGGCCAGCGGATGCGGATTGTCATCAACGATGAAGAACTGGAACGGCAAGTGCTGAGCATTTACAAACACATGCCCGACAACAAGGTACTGATCGATCAATTCCTGGACCGGGCAAAAGAAGCAGAAATTGATGCGATTTATGATGGAGAAGATATACACATCATGGGCATCATGGAACACATTGAGCCTGCCGGCATTCACTCCGGAGATAGTGCCGCCGTATTACCTTCTTACAGCCTTTCTGTAGAGGAGGTCAGCAAAATGGTGGAATACACGGAGAAACTGGCAAAAGCGCTAAACACCCGTGGCCTGATCAATATCCAATTTGCAATTAAAGAAGGAAAGGTTTATGTGATTGAGGCAAATCCGCGGGCGTCGCGTACTACCCCATTTATTGCAAAAGCCTATAAAGTTCCGTACCTTAAGATTGCAACACATGTGATGATGGGAACGAAGAAGCTTAAGGATTTTGATATCCAGCCGCAACCTAGTGGATATGCCATTAAAGTTCCGGTGTTTTCCTTTGACAAATTTCCGAATGTGGACAAAAACCTGGGGCCGGAGATGAAATCAACAGGGGAAGCGATTCGGTTTATAAAAGATCTGTCAGATCCTTTTTTCCGGGAGCTTCATCGGGAGCGGTCTATGTATCTCACCCGGTAATTTTATGTCGGGGGCCAAAACAAGTACAACATGAAAACCAAAAAAGAAATCGTTAGAAATTGGTTACCTCGTTACACCGGCATGCCTTTGGAAGAATTTGGCAAATACATTTTGCTGACCAATTTTGACAATTACATAGCACTTTTTGCCGAGTGGCATAAGGTGGAAATTTTTGGCACCAGTAAGACCATGCAGGCCGCTACAGCGGATGGCATTACGATCGTCAACTTTGGCATGGGCAGTCCGAACGCAGCAACTATTGTTGATTTACTTACAGCGATCAAACCAAAAGCCGTTTTATTTCTGGGAAAATGCGGCGGACTGAAACGAAAAAATAAAGTAGGCGATTTTATTCTCCCTATTGCGGCCATCCGGGGAGAAGGAACCAGTAATGATTATATGCCCGCCGAAGTACCTGCCCTACCTGCTTTTGCTTTGCAAAAAGCCGTTTCTTCCACTATGAACCGCGATTATGCGATGGACTATTGGACCGGAACGGTTTACACCACCAATCGCCGGGTATGGGAACACAAGATAAATTTCAAAAAATACCTCCGCAGCCTGCGTGTCATGGCCATCGATATGGAAACCGCTACCATCTTTGTAGCAGCGTTTAAAAATCAAATTCCTGCTGGCGCTTTGTTACTGGTTTCGGACGTACCTATGATTCCGGATGGTGTAAAAACCTCTGAAAGTGACAATTCTGTAACTTCAAAATATGTGGAGCCACATTTGCGGATCGGGATAGACAGTCTAAAACAGCTAATCAATCAAGGTCAGACCGTAAAACACCTGAAATTTTAGGACCTGTCAGGCTTTTACTACTGTCCGTTTTCTGGTACTCACCAAATAAACGCCGCCAAAGATGAGTAAGCCGGCGATTCCCTTTTCGAGGCTGAGTAGTTCTTTGCCAATCCAGATGGAGATCCAACCGGCAAAAAGGGGTTGCAAATAAATATAGGCACTTACCGTGGAGGGGTTTACGATACCGAGAGCAAAGGTATTAAACAAGTACGCCAGAAAAGTAGTGGCGATCAACACAAAGGCAATGGCTTTCCAGGCAATGGGCGGAATGAGTGCCCAGTCTGTATAAACCATATCTCGAATTGAAAACGGGAATACATATAAAAATCCGAAGAAGAAAACCCATCGAACTACCGTAAGTGGATTATATTTTTTCATTAATTGGTTAACGATCACGAGGTAGATACCATAGAATGTGGCATTAAAAAAGATAAACAAATCGCCCCAGAAGGTACTTTGTTCAAGTGTCGCATGTCTATTTTGAAGAATCAGCCAGGCTGCTCCGACCAATCCGAGGAAAACGCCTAAAATTTTCCGGGTAGTCAATCGTTCAGCAGCCAGCACCGCAGCTACCAGGAGCACCAAAATAGGCGTGGTAGTCATAATCAGGGAAGCATGGATTGGCGTAGTCAGTCGAAGTCCGAGGAGGAAAAACATCTGGTTTAAGGCAACACCAAACAGGCCACAAAGTGCCATTCTACCCCAATCGGCACGTTGTACTTTTTCTCCAACCAGGAAATAGTGGATGGCAGTAAAAAGTATCATGCCCGTGGTAACACGCAGGAGCACCAATGCCTCCGGACTCAGGTATCCCGGATCCAGAACGACCTTTGCGATACTATAATTTGACCCATAAATTAATGCTACGGCTAATAGGGCAAGATGTGCCAGGAGGTTTTTCTTAGGCATATAATTTCAGCTGCAAGCTGCAAAGGTCGCAAAACATGTCTAAGTTGATACAGCATAATAGCCAGAAAAGCGAGGCTGATTAAAAAGAATCCCTAAATTGCACACTGGTACGGTTCCTGGAATAGATTTTGTTGGTATTGCGGTACTGGCAAATCTTAAGGGATTCTTAAAATTATTTTTCAAAGCTGTGTCCTTTTCCAAAAAGTTGCGTCATAAAGCAGCGGAATGGAGCGCAGCGACGAACCTGTTTGCTTGGAAACAACAACAAGTAAGATGCGATCTGATGTCGAGTTGATCCAGTGTTTTATGAAAACGCAGGAGTCTGCTTATTTTGATGTCTTATATGATCGTTATTCTACCAAAGTGTACGCAAAGTGCCTGACACTCTTGCGAGATGAGACCCGAGCTCAGGACGCGGTACAGGATATCTTCACCAAGATTTTCCTGAATCTTTCGAAGTTTAGCGAACGATCCAAGTTTTCGACCTGGATCTATTCCATTACCTATAATTACTGTATCGACCTGATCCGGCGAAGTAAAAAGGATAAAAATCTTTTTGCCGACGAGATTGAAAATCCACCGGATTTGGCCGATGATGAAATACCGGACAAAGAGCTGCTCGAAATGGAAATCGATCGGCTTAAAGCGGTATTAGAAGGACTACCTGGCAGTGATCGGGCAGTTTTATTGATGAAGTATCAGGAAGAACTCCAGATCAGGGACATAGCACTCGCCCTTGGGAAAACAGAAAGTGCTATTAAAATGAAAATCAAACGAGCGAAAGAACGCGCTCGAGCTATTTATCAAAACCTGTATCCTCCCGGAACATAGGGAGGTGATACAATGAAAAATGCCTTATGAATAATTTTCAGCGCTTGATGGAAGAGGAGGAAAGGCGTACCCCCCCACCTCCCCCGGAAATAAAATCAAATTTGGGGGGCACTTTGAAGATTTATCAATTTATCGGACAAATTGTGGAATTATATCTTCCAAGGGTTATGGATCTTTTTGTTCTTCTTGGAGGTGGCGAAAATGATCCATCCGTTAAACGGAATGACCCTGGAGCCGGGCCCACTTCAAACAGGGAGCCGGGCACTGGCCCGCGCCAATATTAACTAAGCATACATCCATCAAATGAAACACCTTTTTTTACAGGCCACTAGCAATGGTAATTTTAAATTCCTTGATTTAATCTTTGAGTTAGGCAAGCAGTTTGCATCTGCCATACCCCGATTTTTTGGGGCATTTTTAGTTTTGATTTTGGGATGGATGTTAGCCAAATTCGTTTCCAAACTCATTAAAAAGCTTTTGACTTCAAGTGGTATTGATAAGCTGGCTGACAAGTTGAATGAGATCGATTTTATCGAACGTTCTAACTTTAAAATCACTTTTAGCACCTTACTCGCCAAGGTGGTTTACTACATCATGCTACTGATCTTTTTGATCGCTGCCACCGATTTGCTGGGCATGCCTGCTGTTTCGAGCCTGGTAACTGATATTATAAATTATGTACCAAATCTATTATCTGCCGGAATTGTATTAATTATTGGCATTCTGTTTGCAGATTTCATCAAAAACATTGTACAAACAGCCTGTCAGTCATTGGGGATCCCCTCCTCCAAACTGATTGCTTCCTTTATTTTCTATTTTATTTTTCTGGCTGTTGTGATGAGTGCTTTGGGGCAGGCAAAGATCAATACAGATTTTATCCGGAGCAATCTCACCGTAATTATCGGTGGCGGGGTGCTTGCATTTGCACTCGGTTATGGGTTTGCCTCGCGCGACATGATGGCCAATTTTATCGCCTCTTTTTATAGTAAAAACAAGGTAAACATCGGAGATGTTATCCGTATCGAAGGCATGGAAGGAGAGATTGTGGATATGGACAACAGTTCGCTCACCCTAAAAGCCTCTGATCGCCTGATCATTGTGCCGCTAAGCAAACTAACCTCAGAGAATGTAGAAATTATGGCGCGTAGGAGCACCATGGAAGAATAGACAAAACGAAAAACATTTTTTACCAATTATTAACTTGATCATTACTGTTATGAAAAAAACAGGACTATTCATTCTCCTTATGACCCTATGTTCTGCCGGCATTTTTGCACAGGCAGGAAACGACCGCCTTGCTGAAATCCAGGGAGCTGCTGCTGAAAAAACAGCTGATTCACTCTGGGTAGTTGGTGGAGGACTTGGACTTGACTTTGCACAATTAGCACTTGTACAACCAAAAGTAGGCGCTGGCTCTAACCGTATTGGGTTTGGCGGATTAGGAACTGTTTTCGCCAATTATGGCAAGGACAAAGTATCCTGGACAAACATTGCATCTCTGCAACTTGGCGCTCAACGTATTGGCGGAAATGGCAAGCCATTCGAAAAAAACATCGATGTAATCCGGGCAGCATCCCGATTTGGATATCAATTAGGAGAAGGTAAAGCCTATGCAGCCATTGAGGCAAGTGCACAAACACTTTTACTCCCTACCTATGAAGGAAATCTGATTAATCCGGAGGATAAAACAAATCTGATTGCAAAATTCTTTGCGCCGGTACAATTCCAGTTGTCACCGGGTATTGATTACAAGGTAAATGAGCATTTATCATTCTTTCTGTCCCCTGCATCACTTAAAATCATTTATGTTGGCAACGACCAAATTGCGGCATTGAATGTTCATGGTAATGACGAAGGAACAAATCGTTTTCTGGCTGTAGGTGCGAACCTCATCGCAGGCTACAACAACAAATTCCTGAACGACCGCCTGGTATGGAATAGCACCTTAAACCTCTTTTCCAATTATTTGCGTGATCCCCAAAATGTGGATTTACTCTGGACCAATGACCTGGGTATTATCATCTTTAAAAATGTTTCGCTAAACCTGGTTACAGAGCTTTTTGCGGATGATGACATTGATGTTCAGATCGATCGCAACGGCAATGGCATCTATGGTGAAGCTGGTGAACTGGCACCTTCTGTAAGCTTTACGGAAGCCCTGATCATCAAATATAGTTTCGTTTTCTAACAAGGCTTTCAGTCCTCTTGAAAAGGCAGTCCCCGAAAAGGAGGCTGCCTTTTTTTGTTTATTCGACCTGACAGGTTGCCGACCTGACAGGTTGGCAACCTGTCAGGTCTGTTTCGGCAATTGCACCGAAAAGTAGTATCTTCTGCCCGAATTAATGTTGCCGACCAATGTCACAAAAAAAACTCTTCCTGCTTGATGGCCATGCCCTGGTTTACCGGGCACATTTTGCTTTTATTGCCCGCCCGCTTATTAACTCCAAAGGCCAAAACACCTCTGCAATTACAGGGTTTGTGCGTACTCTTTGGGATCTTTTGCAAAATGAAAAGCCCACGCACATAGCTGTAATCTTTGACCCGCACGGACCCGTTTTCAGGCATGAAATGTATCCGGAGTATAAGGCCAACCGGGAAGAGCAGCCGGAAGATATTCGCTTTGCATTTCCCTATATCCGGGAGATCGTTCATGCGATGCATATTCCGGTGATGTCGGTCGATAATTACGAAGCAGATGACCTGATCGGCACACTCGCAAAAAAAGCGGAAAAAGAGGGGTTTCAAGTATATATGGTGACGCCCGATAAGGATTATGCCCAACTTGTATCCGATAATATTTTTATATACAAACCTTCCCGCCAGGGCAATGGCGTTGAAATTCTGGGCCCAAAGGAGGTCATCGAAAATTGGGAAATTGACGAAGTACTTCAGGTAATCGACCACCTCGCTATGCAGGGAGATGCGGTCGATAATATTCCCGGGATTCCCGGAATCGGCAAAAAAACAGCCTCCAAATTGATTAAACAATTTGGAAGTGTAGAAAACCTAATTGCCAGCTCAGATCAGCTTAAAGGAAAACAAAAAGAAAACGTAGAAAACTTTGCGGAACAGGCAATACTCTCTAAAAAACTGGCGACTATTGATTTGGATGTACCCACCGAATTTAAGGAAAGGGATTTTTTAATTGATCCCTTCGACAAGGAAAAACTGTCGGCGATTTTCAAAGAATTAGAGTTCCGCTCACTGGCTAAACAAATCCTGGGAGAAGCGGATGAAGAATTACAGGCCGGACAGCAAACCAGCTTATTTGGAGAACCCGCAAAACTAAAATCGGCTCCAGCTCCGGGCAATCTAATTCCGAGTCACTCGGTAGCAGAAAAAGACGCCACAAATACAGTACACAATTACCAATTGGTGGACAGCCCTGCGAAGATTCAAAAGCTTGCCGCAGATTTGGCCAAACAAAAAGCATTTTGCTTCGACACTGAAACAACTGGTATTGATGCCAATGAGGCCGAACTTGTCGGAATCGCGTTTTCCTGGAAATCCGGGGAGGCTTATTATGTACCGGTACCTGCTGATCAGGTAAAAGCCCAGGAGGTAGTTGAAATTTTTAGGGCAGTACTGGAGAATAGCGCTATTGGTAAAATTGCCCAAAACTTCAAATACGATGCGCTGATCATGAAATGGTATGGCGTCGAGTTGAAAGGTCCCGTATTTGATACCATGATCGCCCATTATCTCCTCGAGCCGGAACTCCGACACAATATGGATTACCTGGCAGAAACTTACCTGAAATACCAACCTATTTCTATCAAAACCCTTATCGGGAAGGGCGGAAAAAACCAACTTACGATGCGGGATATCCCCGTCGAAAAAGTGACAGAATATGCGGCTGAAGATGCAGATATTACCCTGCAGCTAAAGGAATACCTGGAACCCAAACTACAGGAAGAAAAACTGGAAGAACTGTACCGCACGATGGAGGAGCCACTCATCCACACCCTGGTTGAGTTGGAATACAACGGCATCAGACTGGATGCTGACTACCTGGAAAAATACAGTGTGGAGCTCGGAAAAGAAATACAGGACCTGGAGCGACAAATACTGAAAGAAGCCGGTGTGCGATTTAATATCGCCTCTCCAAAACAGGTCGGAGAGGTCTTGTTTGAACGGTTGAAAATTCCGTATCGCTGGACCAAAACCAAATCGGGCCAATACTCGACCAATGAGGAAAAGCTAGCCGAATTGGCCGGCGAACACCCTATTATAGATGCCATCCTCAAACATCGCGGACTGACAAAATTAAAATCTACTTATGTGGATGCGCTGCCGCGAATGGTCAATCCGAAAACAGGACGTGTACACTCTTCCTTTAATCAGGCACTGGCCTCTACTGGTCGCCTGAGTTCAAATAATCCGAATTTGCAAAATATTCCGGTCAGAACACCGGAAGGCGCCAAAGTACGAGAAGCCTTTATCCCCCGAAATGAAGATTGTGTGTTACTCGCTGCCGATTATTCGCAAATTGAATTGCGGATTATTGCCGAAATCAGTGGAGATGAAGCCATGCTCAAGGCTTTCCAGGAAGGAAAAGATATTCACCGGGCTACTGCAGCCGGGGTATTTAGTGTCCCTTTTGACGAAGTAACCCGGGAACAAAGATACCGGGCTAAAACAGTTAACTTCTCCATTATCTATGGTGCAGGTTCTACCAATCTTTCCAGACAACTGGGCATACCCCGCGCAGAAGCCAAAGAACTCATCGACAATTATTTTGCACAGTATCCAGGCCTACGAAATTACATGGAACGCATCGTTGATGAAGCACGTGAGAATGGATATGTCTATACGCTTTTAGGTCGCCGCCGCTATTTGAGAGATATTGACAGCAAAAATGGCATGATGCGATCACAGGCTGAACGCCTGGCGATTAACTCCCCTATCCAGGGCACTGCTGCCGATATGATCAAGATGGCAATGATCCGAATCCATGAAAAGCTTAAAGCGGGTAATTTCAAATCAAAGATGATCCTGCAGGTGCATGACGAACTTGTTTTTGATGCCTATCGCTCAGAACTCGATCGCCTTAAACCCATGATTGAGGAGGAAATGAAAAATGCTATTCCCAATCTGAAGGTTCCTATTCTGGTGGAAATGGGGGAAGGAAACAATTGGCTGGAAGCGCATTAAATTTTAATGACCCCGGTGGCTGTTAGCCCGTGCTTATCTTCTTTGATGGTAAAGGAAACCCGATCACCTTTACAAAAGATGATGTTGCTGTTTTTTCCGGAGAAATAAATTTCTTCCAGGCTTCCATCTACGCGGATGTACCCATACTGTTTATCCAATAAATAGAATTGCACGATTCCTTGCAGCATAGAGAAAGCATTATCTTTATCGCGTAGAGTTTGTTCAAATTTTTCGGAAATACAAGATATGAAACTACCTGCACCTATCCCCGTTGGTGAACTCGCAGAAATGATTGGAGCCCGGCTGATTGGCAACGCAGACCAATTGGCTACCGGTGTTAACGAGATCCACAAGGTAGAACCTGGCGATATTACCTTTGTGGATGTGGAGAAGTATTTTCAAAAATCGCTAAACTCGGCGGCAACGATTATCATCTTAAATAAAGAGACTGATTGTCCGCCGGGAAAAACCCTGCTACTCCACCCGGAGCCCTTTGAAGCGTATAACAATCTGGTAAAAAAATACCGCCCATTTGAACCGCTCCGGCAAACTATCGGACATGGAACAATCATCCATCCTTCTGCCATTATTGAACCCCATGTTACTATTGGAAATAACGTAACAATTGGAGCATACAGCTACATTCAGGCCAATGCCTATATCGGCGATCACACAAGGATTGGTAAACGGGTACGCATACAGGCCGGTGCCATTATCGGCACAGATGCTTTTTACTTTAAAAAGAAGGGTGACCAGTATCACAAATGGCAAACCGGCGGACGTGTTCTCATCGAGGATGATGTGGAAATCGGTGCCGGATGTACCATCAACCGGGGCGTATCCGGAGATACCATCGTTGGCGCCGGCAGCAAGCTGGATTGCCAGGTGCATCTGGGCCACGGTGTTGTTTTGGGTAAAAACTGCCTCATAGCCGGCCAAACCGGCATTGGCGGAAAAACTATCCTGGGAGACCGGGTGGTTTTATACGGCCAGGTCGGCATCATCCAGAATTTGCATATTGGCGACGATGTAGTCGTACTTGCCGGTTCCGGAATTATGCGTGATCTCGAAGCCGGGAAAACATACTTTGGAGCCCCAGCTACAGAGGTTCGCCAACGCTATAAAGAGCTCGCCGCACTTCGCCAACTACCGGATTTTCTTCGGAATCACTCTTAGGCCTGTTTCCATTTCAGGCCACATCCGGCACTGGGATACTGAACAGGTGACACAGCACGTCCATCCAAAACAGCATCAATGGCCTGGCGCAAATCTGCCCCGTCCAGCGCTTGATCATTTCCGGGCCTGGACTGGTCAAGCCGTCCGCGATAAGCCAGGTTTAAGGCACCATCAAATACATAAAAATCAGGTGTGCAGGCCGCATCATAAGCTCTGGCAACATCCTGACTTTCATCGTATAGATAAGGGAATGTAAAGTCTTGTTCTTTAGCAAAGAGGGTCATTGCTTCCGGGGAATCAGCCGGGTAGCGCAGCACATCATTCGAGCTAATCGCGATAAATTCGACGCCATTTTCCTGATAGTCGTTAGCCAGTCTCCGAATCTCGGGTAACACATGGATCACATACGGACAGTGATTACAAATAAACATGATAACGGTCGCCTTCTCTGCTGCAAGTTCATTCAGCGAAAGCGCCTCTCCGCTCACCGTATCGGGTAAGGTAAAATCAGGTGCTTTAACTCCCAGGGGGAGCATATTAGATTCAGTAAGTGCCATTTATTCTTATTTACAAGCCGGATTAATACCCAGCACATATTTTTCAACGACTCTGATTTCTGAGGCAGTTTCTGCGCCCAAAAAACCGGAAATATCTTTATTAGTGAGTTGCCTTTCGGCGAAAGCCGTCAACTCCTTGGCAACCGGAAGGTAGGACCAATGCCATTTCTCCAAATTATAGCCCTCTTTTCGATTCGGGCCTTTTTCGCTATACACCTGACAAAAGCCATAAGTGGAGGCATTAGCCTGCAACCACTCATATTCCTTCAGTCCCTGGCCTGATTCGAAATACGCATTTTCGAAATTATTCAGGTCAATATCGGTGCCCCAATGATGGCGGGAAGTACCTGGCATACTACTGTATTCCAGTATCTTACGTGCCCGCTCCACCGGATTTGGGATTGTTATTGACAAATCTTTTCCGGAGACCTTTGTGGCGCCGGTCCATTTGCGCTCCCAAATACCCTTTTGATAATCAAAATTTCGGGTAGCGGAGCGAATTTTCAGGTTTATCCCTTCTTTTTTAGCGCTTTCATACATTTGGATAAATGCTTCGAGGGCATCTTTGCGCAAATACCTGCCTGCCTCGTCGGCATAGGCTGTGGGGATTTTTGTAAAATCCGGGTGTTTTGCCGGATCAAATTTCCCCATTACGTATTCCAGTGTAAACCCCGTTATTGGCGTATTAGACACTGATTTGACCTCCACTTGCGGTTCTTGTACAGGGGGCTTTGAAGCCACCACATTCTCCGACTTTGGAGTTGGATTCGCACAAGCGATGAGCAGAAAAAACAAAGATAATAGTCTCATTAATATTCAAATTCCAGTTTTTGGATAGGGAAACCAAAGAGGGCTTTTTCGCGGATTAATTGGGCAACTTTTGGAGGCACCCGGTCTTCCCAGCCCGCTTCATCCTGACGGAGCATTTCGAGTACTTCTTTAGAAAAGATGTGCAAAATATCCGGATTAAAGCCTTGTAGATCTACAATCTGTTTGTTTTCAAGCAAATGTTTGTAGAGGAAGATCACTCCTTCCGGAATGGGCAGGTTGACGCTGGTCATGAGTTCCTCGCTGCCTTCCTGATAAGCTGGATACACATACATACGTACATCCTGGCGGAAGATTTCTCCAATGGCCATCAGTAGTTGGCCATCCATATTTTGATAGTATTTTTCAGAAATCAGTTCGAGTAATTGACGTACACCGATCACCAACCCTAATTGCTGCACTTTAAAGTCACCGAGGTAATTGATGAGTTGGGAATATTTCTCACAATTGGATACTACGACTGTAAGCCCCAGGGCACAGAGTAATTCTGCCCGATCGAGAAAATCCTGTTCATCGAGTTCTCCGCCAGAACGGAGGTTATCCAGCGTGATTTCCGTTAATAAAAACGTTTTATTGGACTCGACCTCTGGTTCATTTCGAAACTGTTCGTTTCCGACACGGATCATATCCAGGTTTATCAAGGTAGGTGGACGAAAACTTCCCCGTACGATAAGCACATTTTTTTTGTAGAGAAATTCAGATGCATGTACATTCCGTTTATCGGGGCCAAACATAGCGATGTGTGATAAGCCGTTTTTTACGACCCAAAGGCTAAGCAGGCGGTTATCCAGCTCTTCAAAATTTGGTCCGGTCATGCGCACCATATCCACCATTACCCGATCCTGAAGGCCATCCATCAGAGATTGCAACAGGGTTTCCGGTTGATCGTGAAAATTAAAACAGCCATAAATCAAGTTGACGCCCAGGATTCCTACTGCTTGTTGTTGCAGGCGATTATCCTTATCAAGCATTTTCACATGCAGCACGATATCATTGGGCTCGGCATCGTGATTTAGCTGAAACCGGAGACCCAGCCAACCATCACCGGGGATTGTTTTTTGATAATTAAGTGCGGAAATAGAATCTGCAAAAACAAAAAAATTAGTATTTGGACGTTCGTGGCGGAGGCGCCGTTCCATCAGGTCGTATTCATGATCCAGCATTTTGTAGATACGGGATTCGCAGACATAACGACCGCTAGCTTCCATTCCATAAATATCATCCGACACGACTTTATCGTAGGCTGACATCGTTTTAGCGATAGTTCCGGCAGCGGCACCCACCTGAAAGAAATAACGGGCAACTTCCTGTCCGGCTCCTATTTCAGCGAAAGCGCCATAGATGGAATCATCCAAATTCATTTCCAGTGCCTTCTGGTCTGTTTCCAGTAATTGACGTGGCATGCTATAGTAAATTTTAATCTTTCTCAGTAGCTGATGGTTCAGCCTCACTTATTAGTAACGGAATCTGGTTCCGAATCGTTTTCTGTTGCTCCGAATTTAGTTGGTCAAATGGTTTTCCAAACTGTTCTTCGGCGGCTTCGTTGCGCAGGCGATTATACACTTCGCGGACTTGTTGGTACACCTGCAAGTAAAAACCATAGTTTGTTTCCCGTTGATTCCGGAGGGAGATTATTGTTTTTTGCAGGTCTTCGGGCCAGCTATCCAGACCTTCTGCGTTGCGCATGCGCTGGTAGAGTTTCTCTGGCAATTGTTCTAAAGCAATTAATGTGTCGGCCAGATAGAGGGCATTGTCTTTGTGTACATTTATCTCGATTATATTCCGGCTTTCGACGGTATCCATCGCTCCTTCTTCGGAAGGGGTTGGAAGGTAAAGGTCCAGATCAAATTCCGGCAGCACAAAAAGCTCGTCCGAAAAATTCAACCATTGTATGCGATGGGGGTTTCGGTGGGCAACTGCCAGTTGATGTGCTTCATCAAGCAGGGCAAACACCTTATCTTCTGCGTAGCGAGCGTCTTCGTTCCAAATATCATAAAGCACATTAAAGATAGTGGCAGACATAAAATCGGGTCCTATCTGAGAGCGATACGAGGGGGTATAAGAATAATCAAAGAGCGGGTAATCTATTAAAAACAGGATGGTCACAGCAGCCTGATCCTTTGGCAGATATTCTTTTCGAGCAGGATTGGTAAGCGCATAGCGCAAAACGGAAGGAAATTCATAGACGGAAAATCGGTGGCCATTAAGCGTAAAGCCTTCGAGTGTATCATAGGTAACATACACCCGATCCTCCGGTGGCACCGAATCCAACACCACCTCCAGGTGGGGAAAAGCAGCAAACATTTGTGTGGCGGCGGAATCTGAAAAATGGTATGTCGGATGAGTGCCTCTAAATTCCAGGTCGCGACCGGGCTGCGCCTGAGCTACCTGAACGGCCAGGCACAGAAAAAACAGGCTCCGGACGATGTTCGAAAAAAAAGACGCTTTCATCAGCTTGGGGATTTGACCACAAAGGTACGGAATTTGGATGTTTAGAACAGGCCTCGATCAGACTTCGACCTGACAGGTTGCCGACCTGTCAGGTCGGCAACCTGTCAGGTCCAATTTGAATGAGTACCCTTCAAAAAAATAGCGCTTACACCAAATACATCGAGCTCGCTTTCCATCTGGCGGCTGCGTTGCTGCTGAGCTATTTTTTTCTGGAAATGTGGGATCATGATTGGGAGGGCCCCAGGTATCCGGGGAGAACTATTTTTAGTGCCTTTTTCCTGTCTGGTGTCATTACTTTTTATTTGAATACCTATTGGTTAATTCCTAAGTTCCTGGGAACCAAAAAATGGGTGCTTTACATCCTGGTTCTTATCGCTTATGTCGTTTTGCTGGAGATCATACGGAGTACCGTGCTCGCGATTATTATTCCCGGACCAGGTTTTGTATCTAACTTTAAATCACTTTTTTGGGGGATTATTAACTCCACCGGCGCCGCAGTTTTTGGATTGGTTCTTTCTTTTGCCTATCGGTTTACCCGAGATTGGATTATCAACATAAACGTGATCACTCGCCTGCATTCTGAGAAAACAGAAATGGAATTAGCTTTTTTGAAGTCCCAGGTAGATCCCCATTTTTTATTTAATACCCTTAACAACTTATACGCACTGGCACTGGAAGAAAATGGCACAAAAACAGCAGATGGAATTGCTAAGTTAGGAACACTCATGCGCTATAACCTGCACGACTCTTCGGCGGAAGCCATCTCCCTCGAAAAAGAAATTGACTATATTCAAAAGTATATAGACCTTCAGCTACTCCGGGTGAGCTCAAATAACCAGGTGGAATTTCACAAAGAGATTCCCGAGGCAGAAGCGCGTGTTGAAAAAATAGCTCCCATGCTCCTGATTATTTTTGTGGAGAATGCTTTTAAATATGGAATTAGCCCATCCGAATCAGGAAAAATAATTATTCAATTAAAATTAGAGCAGCAACAGCTTAGTATGCAGGTGGTAAATAACATTGTTAATAAATCTGTAAGCCAGGAACCGGGAGGTCTGGGTCTCCAAAATGTACGAAATCGACTTGAACTGCTCTATCCCAAAAAACATGAATTAGTTACAAGCGAAGAAGCTGGCACATTTCAGGTAAATCTGAGTATAAACCTCCGACCATGATCAAGTGTATTGCCGTTGATGATGAACCTCGTGCGCTGGAAATAATAAGAAACCATATTTCCAGAGTTCCTTTTTTGAGTTTGGTGGCCGATTTTATTGACCCCATGCAAGCCATTACGTATTTAAGTGAAAATCCGGTGGATCTGCTTTTTCTGGATATTAATATGCCCGATTTAAACGGACTCCAATTTGCCCGAAGTATCCCTTCCAATCCGCTGGTTATTTTTACGACAGCACACAGCGAGTATGCTATCGAAAGTTATGAGGTCGAAGCGATCGATTATTTATTAAAACCATTTGATTTTGCCCGGTTTTTTGCCGCCGTTTCAAAAGCTCAGGAACGCTTAAAATCTGAGGCGCCGGGAAGTAATAATTTCTTTTTTGTAAATTCCGGAACTCAAAAACGCCGCTTATTTTACGATGAAATTCGATATGTAGAAGGAGAAGGGAATTACGTTTGTTATTACACTGAAAGCGGAAAAGTTTTAGTACGAGCCTCGGTTAAAGAAACCAAGCTATTGCTTCCGTCAAATAGCTTTGTTCAGATTCATCGATCATATATTGTATCACTACAGTGGATTGAAAAAATTGAGGATAATCATGTGTTTGTGGCAAATACCCGAATTCCGATTAGTGCTACTTTGCGCGAGCCGTTTTTAAAACTTATTGATTCTTTAAAGCGATAAAAATGCAGGTCAAATTAGTAGGAATGTTTTTCCTGTTTATGTTGGCAGATACTGCATCCGCGCAAGCGGATGAGAAAATAATCCTTTCGGAAGATCTGCATATTATTCCGCTCTCCGAGCATATTTTTATCCATAGCTCCTTTACGAGTATAGAACCCTATGGCCGATTTTCATCGAATGGCCTGATTTATGTTTCCGATAAAAAATGTGTCATCTTTGATACTCCGGTCACGCTGGAATTATCGAAATCTTTACTCAACTGGCTTACTATGGATATGGGACTTGATATTCAGGCTGTGGTAGTCAACCATTTTCATAGTGATTGCCTGGCTGGGTTGGCCGTTTTTCATCAAAAAGGCATCCCATCCTGGTCGAGTACCCGAACCCAGGAATTAGCTCAGAATGCCGGAGAAGTTGTTCCTGGAAATGGATTTCGGAAACGAAAAACCCTGCGTTTTCAAGGACAAAAGATCTTGCTTTTTTATCCGGGAGAAGCGCATACGATTGATAATATAGTCGCCTGGATTCCGACAGAAAAAACCTTGTTTGGAGGCTGTATGGTTAAATCTATGGGAGCCGGTAAAGGAAATTTGGCTGATGCCAATGAAACTGAATGGTCTAAAACAGTAGAAAAGTTGAAGAATCGCTTCCCTTCTGCAAAACAGGTCATTCCCGGACACGGGAAAGCAGGCGGTACAGAATTATTGGATTTTACGATCTCCCTCTTTGCAAATTAGTGTTGCTATTCTGAAAATTTTAATATTTTCACACATAGCCCCATTCAGCCGCAACTCACAAGTATGAAAATCTTTTTCCCCTTGGGGCTGCTCAGCCTCTTTATCTATTCATGTAATACTTCTTCCGAGCCCAAGGACTTTGGGAAGGAATTGCAACGACAACTCATTGAAGCCAAAGAAGGTACTACGGTCACCATTCCGGAAGGAACCTTTGAGTTAAATCGTCCGCTCTCCTTTAATGATGTTTCCAATGTAACGATCAAAGGCGCCGGAAAAGGAAAAACCATCCTCTCCTTTAAAGGCCAGGTGGAAGGTGGCGAAGGCATGATTATCAAAGCTGTAGATGGCATTACGCTGGAAGGATTTACCGTTGCTGACAGCAAAGGCGATGCGATAAAAGTCCAGGGCTGCAATCGTGTTATTATGCGAGATTTGGAAGCCACCTGGACAGGTGGTAAACTGGATAGTAATGGGGGTTACGGCCTCTATCCGGTCACCTGTACCAATGTGCTGATGGAAAATTGTGAAGCTTCCTTTGCCATGGATGCCGGTATCTATGTCGGGCAATCTACAAACGTGGTGGTGCGCAATAATTGGGCTCACAATAATGTAGCCGGCATTGAAATCGAAAACACCATCAATGCAGATGTCTATGCTAATAAAGCTACCGACAATGCCGGTGGACTCCTCATTTTTGACATGCCCGATCTACCTCAGGCAAATGGACATGACATTCGGGTACACGATAATGAAGTAGCACAGAATAATGGCGAAAATTTTGCCGCTCCGGGTATTGTTGTCAGCATTTTACCGCCAGGTACCGGTTTGCTGGTTATGGCGCATCGGGATATCGAAGTGTATAACAATCGCATCAGCGGACATAATACCGTAAGCATTGCACTCAATAGCTGGCAACTCACTGGCCGGCCTTTTCAATCTGAAGCGTATGATCCGTTCTGTCACGGCCTGGATATCCACGATAATCAAATCACGATGGGAAACGGTCCGTCGGATACCACAACCGAGTTTGGACAGCTATTTTCCATGATCATGCAAGGGCAACCTGCGGGTATCGCTTATGACGGAGTGGTCAATCCGATGCACCTCGATGAAAACGGGGCAATGCTCGAAGCACATCGGATTTGCTTTCGGAATAATGGAGACTTGCCTTTTATTAATCTGAACGCAGCTGCAGCGATGGACGAAAATGGATTAAATCCGGAAAAACTGGCTCAGGTTATTTCGACAGACATCAGTGCTTTTGATTGCCAGCAGGAACCCCTCACATTAGAAGGTCACGATACCTGGCTGTCAGAATCTAAATGAGAAATTTTATTGTCATACTAATCGGCCTTGGGAGTTTGTTGCTCCTGGCTAAATGTACCCAGACCCAAAAAGGAGTATCGGTAAATATTTCGGAAGCTCCTTTTGAGCGCTTATCGCAATATCATTTTTTCGTTGGGGATCCCTCTGCACTTCAGCCAAATACCGGTGTGTTACCCTATGATTTGAATACGCCGCTTTTTTCGGATTATGCCCACAAAGCCAGATTTGTCTGGCTGCCGCCCGGGACCAGCGCAGCCTATACGACCGATCATGTTTTAGATTTTCCGGTTGGAGCAGTGCTGATCAAAAACTTCTATTTCGAAAAGGACGAACGGGATCCGGCTACCGAAAGACGCCTCATCGAAACCCGATTACTCGTACATCGGGAAAGTGGCTGGGAAGCACATTCATACATTTGGAATGCCAGGCAAACTGATGCTGAATTAGATATTGTTGGGGATATTGTAGCGATCGACTGGACAAATACTGAAGGCCAGGCGATGCATGCTGATTATATTATTCCAAATAAAAATCAATGTAAGGGCTGCCATTCATACAAACAAAAGCTGGAGCCAATTGGGCCCAAAGTGCGTAACCTGAATCGCTCTTTCGCTTACGCGGATGGTACCTCCAACCAATTAGAAAAATGGGCGGAAACGGGCTACCTGACTGGTTTTGACCCGGCAGCTCAACATCCTAAAGCAGCCGTGTGGAATGCGCCCAATGAATATCCACTGCATCAACGGGCTACTGCTTATCTGGATATTAACTGCGGACATTGCCATAATCCATTTGGCCCTGGTGGTACTACCGGACTAAATTTAGTATATGGGGCACCGATAGACCTCAATCTGGGAGTCAATAAACCACCAGTTGCTACCGGACGAGCAAGCGGTGGGCGCTCGTATAGCATTGTTAAAGGCGCACCCGATCAGTCTATTCTGCTCTACCGCATGGAATCTGATGAGACCGGTGTAATGATGCCGGAACTGGGAAGGACAATGGTGCATGCGGAAGGCATTAGCCTGATTCGGGAATGGATTCAAAATATGGAATAGCACATTATGAAGCAGCTTTTCATTCTATTCTGCCTGGCAATGCCTTTTGGGGTGATGGGCCAACAAAGTCAGACTGTAAGTGGACGAGTAACAGACAAGATTACGCAGCAAACTATTGTTGGAGCTACTGTCATTATTAATTCTGAGGCAGGCCTGGCTACCTTTACAGATGAGAATGGCAGTTTTGAAATTCGGGAAGTACCTGTGGGTCGGCAAACCATTTCTGTAAATTACCTGGGCTATCAAAATTATCAAAGTGAAGGTTTTGTCCTGAATTCGGCGAAAGCCGTCTATCTCGAAATTGAGTTGCTGGAAAGTACTATAGACCTGAGTGAAGTGGTTGTCAGCGCGGGTAGTAATGTGAATACGCCCATTAATGAGTTGTCGGTGGTTAGCACGCGTTCTTTTTCTGCTGATGAAACGGATCGAATTGCGGCCAGTGTAAATGATCCCGGGCGATTGGCTCTGGCTTACCCCGGTGTAGCGCAAGGCTCCGACGACAATGAAAATGATATCATTATTCGGGGAAATTCTTCTTTTGGGATGATGTGGCGTCTGGAAGGGATTGATATCCCCAACCCCAACCACTTTGCCCGTCCAGGTACATCCGGAGGCGGAATTACGGTTTTCAGTGCTCAGTTGTTGAGTCGGTCTGATTTTTCAACCGGGGGTATGCCGGCTGAGTATGGCAATGCTATTTCAGGCGTCATGGATGTGCATTTCCGAAAAGGAAACATGACCGACCGGCAGCATCGTGTTAAGGTGGGTTTACTGGGCATTGATTTAGCTACCGAAGGGCCCATAAAAAAGGGAGCGTCTTCTTACCTCGTCAATTATCGCTATTCTACCCTGGGCATCCTCACCAATTTGGGTATTTACCTCGTTGGAGAGCGGGTAACAAATGAATTTCAGGATCTTTCTTTTAATGTGGTTTTGACTGCGAATGAAAAAAGCCGACTTAGTTTTTTTGGATTGGGTGGCCTGAGTCAGGAACATTATAATCCGGTAGCTAAAATTAGCGAGCGGGATTCTACCGATGCCAGTCATTGGGAAGACCGGATTCGAGACAGCAATATGGGTGCCGTGGGTACGACTTATACCCGATTTATCAATAAAAAATCCTATTTCAAAGCGGCAGTTGCTCTGATGGGGAGTCAGATTGAGTTTTACTACGACGTGCTCGACCAAATGGACAATCGCAGCAACTACCACGATGAGCGCCATAATGAATCGAGACTGGTTTCCTCCTTTACCTACAATTGGAAGGTAACGGAAAATTTCAGGGTGAAAACCGGGCTGTTGTATAATTATATTCTGAATTACGATTTCTATAAAAAGACCATTCAACGGCAGGATATAAGCAATGTCCTGGTGGAAAATGCCAACCTGGCAATCAATGGTTCCGGTAGTACTTCAACCATACAGTATTATGTGCAGGGCAGTCAGAATCTGGGAAGCCGAACAAGCCTGAATGTCGGCGGGCATTTTTTGTATTTGCCATTGAATGACACCTATTCGGTAGAGCCGCGGGTGTCGCTGCGGGTGCGGCTTAATACGCAGCAGACAGTAAGTTTTGCCTATGGACTTTATAGTAAGATCCTGCCGATGGCAGCTTATTTTTATCAGGTTCAGGATACTGTGGGAAGCCAGATTCAGACTAGTTACCCAAACTTGGGACTGCCACTGATTAAATCCCAACACCTGGTTCTGTCTTACGATTATGCCACGGCTACAGGTTTGCGCTTTTCAGCGGAGATGTATTATCAGCGTTTATTTAATGTGCCGATAAGTGGAGATTCGACAGATTTGTATTGGATGTTAAATGAGCGTTCTTCTTTTCCGGAAACGGACGTAGAGTCGGGGGGCAAGGGAGAGAATTATGGTTTAGATTTGGCTGTGGAAAAATTCTTTTCCAGCAAAGTGTTCTTTTTGCTGACGGGATCTTTTTTCCAGTCCTGGTTTTATCCCAAGGACGGAAATCGCTACCCGACTACCTTCGCAAATGATTTTGTTTCTGCGCTTACTCTTGGTCGCGAATTTTCATTCAAAAAGGATCGGACCCTACAAGCAGGTTTCCGGGTTCTTTTTAATGGCGGAAATAGATATACGCCATTGGATGAAGCGGCATCTTTAATTTCAGGGACTTATGTAGGAGATGAGTCTCAAACAAACAGCGCCCGGATTCCGAATTATTTCCGGATAGATGCGCGTATTGCCTATCGATTTAATCGTCCGAATTTAGCAGGCAATTTATCGCTGGATATTCAGAATGTTTTGAATTATAAAAACCCGAGTGGCATAGGTTATTCCTCAGATACGCATACCTTGTTTTTTAGAAATCATACCAGCGGATTGGTGCCTGTGTTAGCTATGCAAGTTGATTTTTAATGGTAGGCCAGGTGTTTATGCCTTCTCTGCCACGATACGCGTAATATCGGTCAACACCAGTCGATAGGTGTCTTCCAGTGCAGGATCCCATTCAAACAGTTTGATGTGTTTGGCGTGTTTTCCTTTACCCTGGAGGGGCAGTCCTCTGGTGTCAATCTTATCGGTATGGTGCAGGTACAATTTGCAATGTGCATCTCCGGGTTGAAGAAAAATGATCACATTGCTTTTTGAGCCAATGCTGTAAAAAGCACCTGCCATAGTACGTGTTTTGGTTAAATCTTCTTGAATATCGGGATGCAAGGGTCGTACCAGGGCTCTCAAGTTGGTGGCAATTTCCTGCACAAAATCGGGTAGTCCTTGCAGTATGTCTGAAAATTCCATGTATTGATTTTTAAATTCATATAGGAAACTATTGCAATTTACTATTCTTAAAATTTATGTGCTAAAATGTAATTTAGTGTACTGTTTGCTTATCCAGGCCACGTTGGGTTGGAGAGAACCTATAAAACCAAAGAGATGAAATTTTATTTTCTATTATTTATTTCGCTGTTTACCAGTTTAAATACGTTTGGACAAACCACTTCTTCCAAACCCATTATTTTCATCCTGGATGCAAGCGGTTCGATGTGGCAGCAAATCGGATCGGATTATAAAATCACATTGGCTCGCGATGTGCTATATGATTTGGTAAATGGCATGCCTGCAGATCAGGCGCTCGGATTGGTAGCTTATGGCCATCGGCAGAAAGGCGATTGTGGAGATATTGAAGAATTGCTCCCTTCCGGGAATACCGACAAAACTGCTTTCAAAAAAGCTATTACAGGCTTAAATCCGCTTGGAAAAACCCCCTTGGCTCAATCAGCCAGGCTTGTTATCAATCAGCTGAAAACCAGTGGTACTGCGGCCACGATTATCCTGATCACCGATGGTATCGAAACCTGCGAAGGCGATCTTTGCCAGGTGGTAGAAGAGGCCAAGGCCGCCGGAATTGATTTTGTACTACATGTTATTGGATTTGATTTGGGGGATGCCGACCGGGCTTCCCTGCAATGTGCAGCGCAAAGTTCAGACGGTTTGTATATAGACGCCTCAGACAAGGAAGGACTCTCGGATGCGTTGAATCAGACCACCGATTTAACAGTTGATAAAGCCAAAGGTCAATTATCTGTTGAATGCCGTCGAAACGGCGAGCTGATTGATTGTGCAGTCGTAGTCACTCAGAAAGGTCGGGAAAAGGATGTAGCAGGCATGCGCACCTATGGGCATCCGGAAACGAATCCGGCGCTTTTTAATATCCCTGGCGGTACCTATGATTTAGAGGTGAGTGTTGTCGGACAAAGAGGCATAGCACTCCAATATAAGGAGGATCTTGTTGTTTCGGAAACCGAGCTTAATGAGCAGGTATTTGATTTCAGTTCCGGCTTTCTGGAAGTAACGGTGACCAGTGGAGGGGCGCTACATGATGCGGCCGTTAAAATCCTCGAACATGGAAGCAAGAAGCAGGTTAACGCTGGCAGAACCTATGAGGGGGCCGCATCTAACCCCATGAAAAAAGAACTGTCGCCTGGCATTTACGATATAGAGATTGGCTCGGTAAGTATTAAAGGAGAAGCCGCAAAAATCCTGCTTGAGGGTGTTGAAATCAAGCCCGGCGAGACAACCGCTCTGGCGCATCAGTTTGAAAGTGCTATCCTTCGGGTCGGAACCAGTTTTGGAGGCGAATTGTGTGATGCGACTGTTAATGTAATCCTCCTAAACCCGCGAAAATCGGTTGACGGTAAAAGGACATATACCTCGGCTACCACCAACCCGGCAACATTTTTATTAAGTCCGGGAACCTATGAAGTTGATGTTCGGGGTGTTAAAGTGGAAGGCGATCCCCGGGAAAAATTCACGATTACGATAGAGGCAGGTCAGGAAGCGGAGCATACGATTGCGTGGTAAAAAAGGCAAACTCCTTTATCTTGATGCTCTTTTAATGTGAACTATGGATTTCGCAAATTTTCCAAAAATAGAATTACACCTGCATCTGGACTGCTCGCTCAGTTATGAAGTTGTTGGGAAATTGCGACCTGGAACCACCCTGAGGGAGTATCGGAGTTCTTTTACAGCTCCTGCCAGATGCACAAATCTGGCAGAATATATTGCCTGTGCTTCAGCAGCAATTGACCTCATGCAAAGCCCCGAAGCGCTGCGCCTGGTGACCTTGGATCTATTTGAGCAGTTGCAGGCAGATCAGGTGCTTTATGCAGAGATTCGATTTGCGCCCTTGCAGCATTTGTCGGGTGGGCTTTCGCCGAAGGAAGTGGTGCAAATTGTGGAAGAAGCGACAGTAGAGGGGATTCGTAAAACTGGCGTGGAAGCGGGAGTGATTCTTTGCACACTCCGGCATTTTTCGGAAACGCAGAGTATGGAAACTGTTCAGCTCGTAGAAGCCTTTTCAGGTACTCATATAGTCGGATTTGATATAGCAGCAGATGAAGCAGGTTTTCCTGTTGATGCCCATATTTCGGCATTCCGTTATGCCGGGGAGAAAGGACTTTTCTGTACGGCACATGCGGGAGAAGCACGTGGTGCCGACAGCGT
>JAGQWR010000005.1:34616-52265 GCA_020437105.1 Saprospiraceae bacterium | reverse complement strand
CGGATCTGATTGCGTATTTAAAGACCCACGGGATCCATTTGGAAGTTTGTCCGACCAGCAATATTCAGACAAACATGTACGAAGATATTGCCAGTCATCCGATTGACAGATTGTATCAAAGTGGGGTTTCCATGAGCATTAATACCGATGGCCGATCCTTGTCGGATACAAATCTTGGAGAAGAATATAATCGGGTTTTTGAGGCTTTTAACTGGGAACAAGCTCAATTTTTAAAGTGTAATCTGGAGGCAATCAGGCATGCTTTTATTTCGGAAGAGAAAAAAGATATGCTGCGTCAGAAATTATTGGCAGGATTTGCCCATTGAATTTTTTAATTATCGCATCATGAAAACACCAAAAATCGTGAGCCGGGAAGAATGGCTGGAGGCCCGGAAAGCCCTCTTGAATAAAGAAAAAGAATTTTCTCATATCCGTGATGCGCTCAGCCAGCAAATTCGGAATTTGCCCTGGGTTCAAGTTGAAAAGGAATATTCTTTTGGAGCGCCTTCCGGCGAAAAATCGTTTTTGGATTTATTTGACGGCCGTAAACAACTCGTTGTCTATCACTTTATGATGGGCCCAAACTGGGAAGCGGGTTGTAAAAGTTGTTCTTTTTGGGCCGACAATTTTAATGGCATTATTTCTCACCTCAATCAGCGGGAAGTTAGTATGGTTGCTGTTTCCCGGGCACCCATTGAAAAAATTGAGGCTTTCCGAAAACGTATGGGATGGAGTTTTGACTGGTACTCTTCACTGGGTTCTGATTTCAACTACGATTTTCATGTTTCAGCCCGGGCCGATGAGATCAGCCATTACAATTATAAAGAGTCGATAAGTACGCAGGATAGAGAATTGCCGGGAATTAGTGTATTTGCATTAGATAAAAACAACATCATTTACCATACCTACTCCCGCTATGCCCGCGGACTGGATTTATTTAATACGGCCTACCACTATTTAGATATTGTGCCCAGAGGTCGGGATGAATCGGAGCTTTTATATCCGCAGGCATGGGTGAAGCACAAGGATTTATATTAATGGATCTGGCTACCATTATTGGAATGATCGGTGTGAGCGGTATTTTAGGCGCATATTTTGCGAATCTGTTTAGCTTCCTGCGCCAGGATAGTTATCCCTATATCCTGATTAATCTGTTCGGCGCAGGCTTGGCCTGTATCTCCTCTGTGATGATTAATTCAGTACCGTTTATTATTCTGGAAGCGACCTGGACACTGGTTTCTTTCTTCGCCTTAGGCAAGAAGGTGTTGGCACTAAAACAGAAAACCTGATGATTTTTTAATCACCAGGTTTTCTGAATTATTTAAAACTTTTCTATTCGGATGGAAGAGATTCCCTTATCTGTACGAATCTGTATCGTATAAACTCCTGCCGCTAAATTCGCCGGAAGGCGGAGGGATTCTTTTTGCTTGCCGGCCATGCGATCTCCTAAAAGTAATTGGGATGATCTGCCACTCAGATCGACTAATTGGATAGTTACCTCAGTGGCTTCTTTCAATTCATATTCCAGTTGAAGCTCCTGTCCGGCAGAAATTGGATTCGGATAAACATAAGACTGGATTTGTTCCAGGCCCTGCTCAAAAAGGCCAACATTTAGACCTGAAAGGATTCGTACAACCGCAAAATTTTCTTCACCACCGGAATTGGATTGACCACTGATAACGATTAGGCCGTCTGACTGTATCGCAACACCATATCCATAGTCATCATCCCCGTCATCTCCTACATCTAATCGAAGGATGCCGTTGTTTCCAAATTCGGTATCCAATAATCCGGTCTCTGTATATCGTACTGCTCCAAATTTGTAATACCCGTCGGCAGAATTGTAGGTAAATCCTACCACCACAATCTTATTATCAGGCTGTACAATCAAATCTTCGGATTCTCCAAAATCGCCTACGTTGGTAAAGTTGACACCATCAAAACTAAATGAGGTATCAGATGAGCCATCTGCATTTAGTCTTGCAGCTGTAAATGTGCCACCGGCCACAACACCTGTAAGTACTATTTTACCATTTGGAGCCAGGTCCATTGCCAGGGCATAATCATAATAATTTCCAAAATCAAGTTCTACCCAACCATTGGTTCCAAAAGAATTGTCAAAGCTTCCATCCGGGTTTAATCGAACTACCAGAAAATCATAATCTGCTGCCAGGGTGTAGCCAGCCAGCAAGATTTTTCCGTCAGGTAATAATTCCATATCAAAAAAGCCAGATTCCGCATTAATATTAAATGTACGAATCCCATCGCCATCAAAATTTGAATCCAGTGAACCGTCCGAGTTAAGTTTGGCTACAACCCCTTTATAAATATTGTTGGTGGAAGTCCAGCCTGCCAAAAATATTTTTCCATCGGGGGCTGCTTTAACTGCTCGAGCATTATCGAATTCACCTATATCATAACGCACCCTGGCATCGCCGCCACCGAAGTCATTATCCAGTGTGCCATCCGGATTAATTCGTGCTAAGGCCATATCACCGCTTCCTAATGCACTTGATCCGCACACTAAAATTTTTCCATCTGCCTGAATATCCAGATTCTCGCCTTGAGCTTCATTCCCTTCAACATTTACCCCGATAGCTCCATCAAAGTTGAAACTCAGGTCCAGCGAACCGTCCGGGAAAACTTTTGCCAGCCCCATCTGTGAAGCTGAATTGTAGCTGGTACCTGAAAGCCAGATGGTTCCGTCATTTCCAATAATTGTTTTTTTTCCATAGGAGCCATCACTGCCAAAGGAGAAAATCAGTGATCCGTCTCCGTTAAAGTTTAAATCCGGTGAACCTGCCTGCGCAAGTAATCCGGAAGAAAAAAGTAAGGCACTAAAAAGTACGATTAAGTGTGTACAACGTTTCATTGCTGATAAGTTTAGATTAATTAAGGTTTTCATCAGGGTATTTGGTGCTTTAATTAATTTGTAGGTTTCTATATTCCAGTTAGCCTGAACAGGTTACTTTCTTTTTGAAGAATTTTTAATTTGACTACCTATGCCAAATTTTGATCTCCAACCCGATGCGCGGTCCACACTGCTTAATCTGGCTATTTCGCAACTGGACGAATTTTATCAGCATACCGCTGATTATGCGGTATCACCGGATTTGGATGTGGGGAAAATTCGGATGCAGATAGAATCTATTTCGCTGGAAAGCGGAGGAGATCCACAAGAGGCCGTTTCGCAGGTCATTCAATTGTTGAAGGAGTATTCTGTCCATACACCACATCCGATGTACTTCGGTTTGTTTAATCCGAGACCGGCTTTTCCTTCGGTTTTGGCTGATCTGATTACTGGTTGGATGAATCCGCAACTGGCAGCCTGGAGTCATGCGCCCTTTGCAAACGAGGTGGAAAAACACCTGGTGGAAAGCTTTTGTAAAAAATTTGGATACCCTGAAAATTCAGGTGATGGTGTGTTTGCAACAGGAGGTGGAGAAGCCAATTTGACAGCTGTTATTTGTGCGGTAAATTTTCATTTTCCCGAGATAGCCAGTCAGGGATTTATTGGAATGACCCGGCGTCCGCTAATCTATTGTTCGGCAGAGTCGCATCACACTATCCTGAAATCTGCCAGAATGATCGGCCTGGGTAGCCAATCTGTGGTAAGCATTCCGGTTGATCAATCGCTGCGAATGGATATTCCGGAGCTGCTCTTGCAAATTGAAAAAGACCTGGAGGCAGGGCATAAGCCTTTTATGCTTGTAGCTACAGCCGGCACAACCGGAGCTGGCAGTATTGATCCACTTTCAGCGTTGACGCCTATTATCCAAAAATATAAGCTATGGTTTCATGTAGATGCGGCCTATGGAGGCGCAGCTATGTTTTCCGCGCAAGCGAAAAAATTCCTAAAAGGCATTGAAAACAGTGATTCTATCACCTTTGATCTGCACAAGTGGTTTTCATTGGGAATGGCAACCAGTGTTTTTCTGTGTAATAATAAGAGCATCCTGCACAAAAGTTTTGGCACCAATACAGCCTATATGCCCAGAGAGGCCAGCGAGCTGGAAGTAATTGACCCCTATACGCACTCCGTTCAGTGGTCCAGGCGCTTTATCGGATTAAAAGCTTATATGGCATTGCTTTTTTTTGGTTGGGACGGGTTTGAGGAAGTGATCGATTATCAACTGGCAACAGGAATAGAATTAAAAAAACTTCTGCTGGAGGATGGCTGGGAAATTAAAAATCAAAGTCCGCTACCGGTGCTTTGTTTTACAGACCCCCAATATGGCGATGATCCAGCCTTTGCGTCCTATATTTGCACGCAGTTAATAAAATCAGGAGAAGCCTGGCTTTCTGTTTATCCGGTAAACGGACAGCAATGTTTGCGAGCGTGTATTACAAATTATGCCAGCAAATCGGAGCATCTTCTAAAATTGGTACAATTGCTCAATCAATTTCGAGCAGCATTTTCTTCTTTGTAAAACAGCTTTCATAGCATGTCTGAGATCAAACCCATTGCACTTCCCGGAACCCATCAAAAGTTTCTTCGCTGGTTTAATGCACAAAATTATCCGCTCTCCACCCGCATACTGGATATTGGTGCCGGCCACGGCGCATTTAGCAAGCAGCTCCATGAAATGGGTTTTCAGGTACAGGCCTGCGACTTGTTTCCGGAAATGTTTCACTATGAGGGCATTGAATGTAAAAAGGTAGATGTTACGGCGCCCTTCCCCTATGCGGATGGCGCCTTTGATCTGGTTATCGCTATTGAGGTATTGGAGCATGTGCTCGATCATGAGGTGTTTTTCGGGGAAGTAAACCGTATCCTCGTCCCGGGCGGGAAATTTGAAGCCTCAACCCCCAATATCCTCAACATGAAATCCCGGATGCGCTTTTTACTGACCGGGTTTTACTACAGTTTTAAACCATTGGAGTTAAATAACTATAATGGCTTGCAGCATATTAATGCCCGTACTGTTGACCAGTACAATTATATCGCCCAAAAACACGGCTTTGAGACAGCTGCCCTGGAGATAGATAAAAAACAACGCTCGTCGATCTGGCTGATGACATTCTGGTCACCATTCCTATGGATTTATCCCAAAATGAAAAAGATTAAACCGATCCATAATCTGCCAAAGTTGTTGGTTGGGCGCTTGTTGTTTTTATCCTTTCGTAAAAAATAGCTTTGTGAATCAGATTAAGGTAATTGCATTTGATGCAGATGATACACTTTGGGTCAACGAACCTTATTTTCAGGAGACAGAACAGAAGTTTTGCGAGATGCTCGAAGACTTTCTTCCGGCTCATAGCATCTCCCGAGAACTGCTGAAAGTGGAGATCAGCAATTTACCCCGTTTTGGATATGGTGTAAAGAGTTTTATGCTTTCCATGATCGAGACTGCCATACAAATAACAGGCGGCCGGATCGAAAACAAATCTATTGAACGAATTATTCAGTTGGGTAAAGAACTTCTGGATAAACCAGTCGTCTTGCTTGATGGGGTGGAAGATGTGTTAAAAGCGCTGGAAGGGAACTACCGCCTGGTAATGGCTACTAAAGGAGATTTGCTGGATCAGGAGCGCAAGTTGAATAATTCCGGCCTGGCAGCCTTTTTTCACCATACAGAAATCGTTTCTGATAAGCAGGAAACGGAGTATAAAAAGCTGATCCGCCACCTCGATATTCGGCCGGAAGAATTTTTGATGATTGGGAATTCCCTGAAATCAGACATTATACCGGTACTAAATATTGGTGGACATGGGTACCATGTCCCTTTCCATACAACTTGGGAGCACGAAAAAGTGGAAGCCAGTATAACTCATCCCAATTTCCGTCAACTGGAAAATATTCGGGAAGTAACTGAAATCTTAGGCCTTTAACCTTGCCCGTATTTTTACGAGGTGATGATCGTCATGTTCGGCGATAAAAAAGGCGAGATCTATCGGGCGCATCGGTGTTCTTAAGCGGGGATGTAAAGCTGATATTTCAAAATAACCCGGATCGGCCTGACTAAAAAACGTTACTATTTTTGCTCTTTCGTTTTGAAAGTTTTCCAGCAGTGTTTCGAGCGGGGTGGCATTGTGATTTGCGTCATGTGTTTTTCGATTTTGTAAATCGGCTTCCCGAAGCACTTCCAGGTGGTTTGAGAAATCATGTAACCGCCCAAGCCAGAGTGGCTCAAGATCAATTAAATGCCCCAGTTCTTGTTTAGCAGACCATGTCTGGGTGCCAGTATCCGGAAGATTGGGGTTTAAGGAATTTCTAAATAGGGCTTCCACCCGGGCGGGTGTTCCGGAAAGACGTTCGAGGATATTTGGAAACAATCCATTATCTGCGATTAGATCAAATTTGCGTTCAAACCAGGGCGTCTGTTGCATCTCTTTTTGTTGTTATTCTACAATCAGCTTGCTGCTGAATACCTGGCCGTTTGTGCTATTACCGACCACCACGAAGAATCCTTTTTCAAGTGGAAGTTCAATTTCCCGAATCAGGTCTCCCAATTCTTCATAATCATAATTCCAGCGAATTCTTCCAAGCTGGTCATAAATCCGGATAGAGGATAAGCGGCTATCGGCATCAAAATGCAATAAGGTGCCCTGGGGTAATGGATTTGGAAATAAGGTAAATAGTGGCGTTGATTCTGATATGGTCGCAAGGTCAACTACGTTTCCGAAAATATCCTGATAATTCTGAGCATAGGTATAAGAACCGCTACAGGAAGAAAGGGCATCCCAATTGATAGACCAGGTCATCATTCCGCGTAGTTGAGGGTAGGAGTCAAAACTGGAATAGGTGCCAGGTTGTTGCAGACCGTTTAGTAAATATTGGATTGCAGATTCTACTATATCCGGATCGGTGTATCCGCCGCCTGCCGCATTTTGACAGGCTGGTAAACCGACCGCTATTTGCCGGGGTTCCATCGGACCAAAAAATCCACCGTCGGTATCAAAACCCTGCAGGAGTGCTTCTGTTTGCGAAACGATAAAATCAGCGGTACTCTGATAATAGATACCGCCGTCAATCCCGTACATGCTGCCGCTATTGTACAGTTGCACATGCAGGATCTCAATAGAATCCCGAAGTGCATCAAGGATCGGTAAATAGGCACCCCATACTCCGTTGTAAGCTGATTGTCCGCCCTGGACGAAGGCTGTTTCCGGTGCAAAAGTAAGCAGCATCCGTTTTCCCATCATTTGCTGGTAGCCTTCCATAATTTCCTGTATCGCCTGGATAAGCAGGATAATCTTTTGGTCCACCGGATTCTGAATGGTACCCCCGCTGATTGTTACCGAAGGGCCTTCTAAATCGATGTCCATGCCATCAAATTCATAGGTAAGCAGGATATCCAGCATGGAATTTACAAAGATATCTTTCTCGCTCAGGTTTTGAAGGACTACCTGTCCCGTTGCACCGGCTACCGAAATCAATACTTTTTTTCCATCTCCCTGGAGTACTTGTACCTCATCCATGAATGTACCTGGATCTGTTGCATCGGGCGTGAAATACATGTCGTATGTCGTACCGGCAGCTGGCAGTGCAAAGGCCACATCAATGATGGTATATCGGGAATCAATATCGCTGAGCGGGATGTAGGGTGCATTGACACTATTCCAGTTTTGCCAATACCCGATGAGGTCTGGCGCTTGCGCCAATACGCTTACAGAAAAAAACAAACCGCAAAGTAGAAGTATGGTGGAGCGCATTTTGGGTCTTTTGATATTCGGGGTCAAGGTAATTAATTACAAATTTCTAATCTTCGAGGTGTTGTTTAAAGGTATCGCCTTGTAATTCCCAAAATTCCGGAATTCCCATAGATTGTCGGTAGGAGACATCCATTTTTTCATTTCGGGGCGGATTAAGAATGAGCATCCGACTTTTTGGCGAAAAAATCGCTCCGAAGGCTGTTTCAAAAACCTGGACAAGTTTACCGGTTTTGCTATTAAACACGGCTACCATCTTACACGATGCGCCACAATTCCAATAAACTACATGGTATTGACAATTGAAGTTGGGGGCAGAACCAAGGACCTTTTCTTCAATCAGCACCTGAACCTGAATATCGAGTCCGGCCAAGGAGCTCTCTGCAATTTTGGGCGTTACTCCGGTTGTAATGGGGTCACAGGTTATCGCCGGGTACTCAGTGAATCCGTATTTATTCATTTGGGGCTGATAATAGGCCAACTCCGTATCTGCAAATGCTGTTTGCGGACCTGGTACATCGGTAGCTGCAGGTGCAGTTGTTTCTGCCTGGGCTTGCTCGTCTGGTACAGATTCTGGTTGACCTGGCTGGTTACAGGAAACCAACAAAAGCGTTAAAAGGAGTACAAAAGTAGAGACAGACTTCATAGTTTAATGATTTTCGAAGGCTTTTACACCTGCGAGGATTTCAATATCCAGGGTGTTTTCAACAGGAGGAATTGGACAAGAATATTTATCGTTGTATGCGCAGTAGGGGTTGTAGCATCGATTGAAATCGATAACGATCATATCGCCTTTTGGGATTTGCAAATCCAGGTAGCGTCCGCCTCCGTAAGATTCTACACCGGATGTTTTATCCCGGAAGGGTAAAAAAAGGTATTTTCTGTATTCCCGGTCGGTCAGGCCAATACTTTTATAGACATTTAATTTATGGGCTTGCCCATTTAATTCAAAGTGAAGTTCACCAAATTTCTGATAAACAGGTAGCCTGTCAGTGGTTGTAGGCATCTCAAATTGAGGCTCGCCCGGTGTACGAACCAGTTTTGCCTGTATCTGATATTTTTCGGATATCGGAAAAAAGTCCAGTCCTTCAAAATGCGACCGATCCTCAGCAGTCATAGGAGAGCGCTCCGGGTCAGAAAACCAGTCGTTCATTTCCTTTTGGTGTTTCAATATTGCTTTTTGATGTTTGGGGCTGTCCGAATAAAACGGCAATTCTTTCGCTGAAAAGCAGGAAGAAAAAAGGACAAGAAAAAGTAGAATAGACCGATGCATGTTTGGTTTTTTAGATATGGTATTAGGTCCAATCCCAAAGAACAATAACCCATTGTTCGTTGGCGTGTTGGTCCCAGTATTCTTCAACTACCTGGAACCCGACCTTTTCATGTGCGCGGATAGAACGTGGATTGCGTTTGGAAATTTGGGTTAGGACATAATTGAAATCGATACTCATCCGCGCTTTTAATTCCATATAGAGGCCATTAAAAAGGCCCTGTCCCCGAAAGTCTTTTTGAATACAGACCTGCCCCATGACAAACCAGGATTGGGAATCTAGCGGCCGACCTTCAAAGCTCAGACTTGCGATTCGTTCAAACATCGGAATGAGTACCGGCAAACTGTTTGAAAACGTTGGGAGCATGACCAGTGTATAGCCTACGATTTGCTGATTGGCGCGTGCCACCACATGTGGATACGGCGTATTCATCTTTTCCAGCAGGCTCAGGTCATGGCGTGCAGTGACAAAGCCTTGAGCTTTCAATTCCTCCGGGGATATCGATTGCGGAATGTTATCCTGTTGCAATTGTTGAATTGCTTTCAGGTCACTCCCTGAATTAGCTATGTCGTAGCGAATTTCCATTGGAGTCAAAATTAAGCAAAAAATAAAGGGCCCCCTGAAGATAAAATCAGAGAGCCCTTTAGGCAAATTTTATTTTTTGATTATTCTTTCACCGGAGGTTCCAACAACTGGAAGAACTCATCCAGTTTAGGCAGAATAATAATCTCTGTGCGACGGTTTACAGAACGACCTGCTTCTGTATCATTCGACTCTTTCGGTGCGTACGAAGAACGGCCACCTGCCGTCATACGAGCCGGGTTTACGCCATAATCTTTTTGCAGAATCCGAACGACGGCCGTAGAACGGGCTGTACTCAGGTCCCAGTTATCGGCAATACAGTCGATAGAAATTGGCACACTATCTGTGTGGCCTTCTACCAGGATATCAAGTTGTTTATGGTCTTTTAGTACCAGCGCGATTTTACCCAGTACTTCTTTTGCACGGGCATTAATTTGAGCGCTACCTGATTTAAAGAGCATCTTATCGGAAAGGGAGATATAAACAACTCCTTTTTTGACTTCCACCGTGACGTCTTCGTCGGTAACATCAGACAAAGAACGTTTCAGATTCATAACCAGCGACAGATTTACGGAGTCTTTCGCCTGAATATCGGCTGTCAGATCCATAATGTGGCGGTTTTGCTCGTTGATTGCTTCGAGCGATTTCTTGATGCTCTCGGCTCCTGCCTGGCTGATTACACTCAGGTCGGCCATCCGGTCCAACAGGCTGGTGTTGGTACGTTGTGCATAATCCAGTTGGTCTTGTAGGTTTTGGGCTTTTGCCCGCTCGTTGTCTAGCTGAGTTTGAGTGCTGGATAGTTGATTTCGCAGACTTGCTTTTTCATCTTTACAGTCTTCAAGATCAATAACGCGTTGCTCCAGTGTGATTTGGATATCGCTGCAATTTTGCTGGAGCTCCAAATACTTTTTCTTACCAACGCATGATCCAAAAACAGTAAGGACTAATAAGCCTAAAAACACTTTTTTCATGGTGATTTTTTTTGTGATTATTAAACATGGCGACATCTCAAATTGAAGACAAAGGGAAAGCCCGTTATGTTAACTGAAAGGGCTATTTCAACAACTTCGTACAACTACTTTTTGATGCTATTGTGACTTTGCTCCTGTATAAAAGATACAGGTAAATCGAAAAATATTTTTTCGAGACAGGTGGGGCCAAAACAGGTGTTAAAATGCTTGTTGACTATGGTGTTAAAGCGTCCGGATTTTTTGTTGAAAACACTCAAAAAATCGGCCTACATGCAGCCCGTCCATAAGTGCATGATGCACTTCTACAGAGACAGGCATCCATTTTTTTCCATGGTCTTCATACACCTTTCCAAAAACTAATTTTGGAATAGAATCCTCCTGGCCACCCCGACGGGCATGCTTGAAGCTGGTAAATGAAAGCCAGGGAATGGTACTACAGTGGATCATGTCAAGTTGATCCTCTCGCGGTTCCACACCGCCTTTTTTACGCAGTTCTTCAATAGCTATTCTGCCTTTTTCCAGAAAACGATACAGGTTGTCGTCCTGATCAAAATAACAGAAACTAAACGTATCGTCCGGATTTAGAATAGTTGACCCACTATGTATAACGGGGTACTCGACCAGATGTTTATGCAGCAGCCGTAATCGAAATTCGGGAATCTCGTTTGCCGCATTGGTAGCGAAGAACATATAGCTCAGAAAAAACGATTGATTTTCTTTTTTGCAAAAATCCATCAGACGCGTTACATCTACGCTGCTGGTGATATTGAAGAAGGGGTCTTCAAAGTTAAGGAAATGATGAAACAGCTCTTTCCTTGACCAGGTGCGGATGTCTATCTGCCGATATGGTTTTTCTGTCATTCTAGGATAAAAAAAGTTATGGCTTTATCTGGAGGTCAACCCCTCTTTTATTGTGTCTGAGAATTGCCCGAATACCCAGTATGAGACCGATAATAACACCGATGGTACCACCAATCATAACCACGGTTCCCAGTGTCTCCATGCCATTACAGGAAATGGAGCAGCCAATAAGTATCAAAAGCCACCAAACCACAATAGCTGCCAGACAGAGCAGGATGATCCATAACACATCGAGGTTGCCTTCTCCGGCCTGGCGGTTTTGGCGATATTCTTTTCGTAAGTCCCGGATTTCCTGCTTCCATTCACTCTTATATTGACGCAGGGTTTTGCGCTCCTGGCGAAGTTCTTTACGGGTGTTCAGGTGTTCTTTCAGGACGATCGGAATAACCATGACCTCCTGTTTGATCTCTGCCCGGCTATGGTCTGGAAAAGCATTGCCCAGAAACACCATCACCCCAACGGAGACAGCCAGAATTGCCGTATCAAAAATCTTTCGGTTGCGCCAGGTACCGGAAACCAACACCTTCCGGTATAATTTGCCCGGATAAAACAGGCAGAGGATTGTGAAAAGGATAAACAATCCACTCAAAAAACCGGCAGGGAGAATGTAGTCATGGATGTACAAGCGTACGCCCAATAGAAAACAAGCAGGAGCCATAATGGCGTGTAGGCAAAGAATCAAAATCCAGGACTTTGCCGGATTGGCTTTTGCCCATTGTGAGAGCCGTTTTGCGTTCATTCCCGTTGGTTTATTTGGTTAAGTTTATGAACAAAAACTTAAGATACAAAATGCCTTTCATATCCCTTGTGCCTCTTATTTCAAAAGCTTGGCAATATTACCGTGAAACTCATTGAGTACCTTGGTATGAAAGAAAGGATACAGATTTTTATCCCGCATTTTAGAGTCGCTTCTAAAATAAGACAGGTGCTCTACACGGGTAAATCCTTCCGGTGTTGAGAAAAAATGCAGAATTTGAGTGCCTTCTGATTTGCTGCAATCTGCATAGCAAAACTGCAACATGTGTTGCTCTTTGTCGATGCCGGTTATTTCAATCACAACCGGTACATTGACGATGCCAAGGAGGATTTTCAGGTTGATAAAAACCAGTTGCCCTACTTCAATTCCCGAAAAGGAATCGTCTAAATAACTGATCCCATTCTGTGCCGAAGAATATAACATGCCAAAGCCTACCATTTTTCCGTTCCAGGCTTTCGCCGGACTGACAGAATTATAGGCTTGCCAAACGGTTTCCAGGTCGGCTTCTACCAGATATTCTGCATAATGGGTATGGTATTCTTCCGGATTATCACAACAGGTGGAATGTAGATCCGTAAAATTATGAAGACCATCTTTTTTTTGAAGGTTTTCAATGAGCTGGCAAACTTTTTTCTTCGGTATCCGGTCGTAGTTAACTTCCGACAGAGATGTTTGGCCAGAAAGATTTAGTACAAAAAAAAGACAGGAGCAAGTTACCGTGAAGTACTTCATGAGGCTTTTGAATATTGAATATTATTTCGCCGAGCAAGTTTGGCTATTCAAAGGTAAGGGCTTTCATCCAGATTCCGGGTTCCTTTGAGGGGGGAATGAAATGGGGAACACCGATTTTCGCTTACGCTTAATCGGCGTGGAGTATTTCCGCCTGTCGGCGAAAATTGGGGAGTGTCGGTGCCTTTGGCATCTCCTGGGGAGATAGGTGTTCTACCTGGAAAAATCGTTTCTCCCCTGCGATCCGCCTCAGGCGGGGAGCTACTCCACGAAAATGCCGCAGGCATATTCATCCCCTTGCAAAGCGCGGTAGCGCGAACAAAACTCCACATCTGAATTCTTAAGTCTTAATTTTGAATTTTGAATGAGGTCTACGCCTTAAAACTAACCCACTATTCAACTGTACCACTAACTCACTCCCGCCCTCTTCGAGCCACTAACCCACCAACAGAAATCCCTCCTTCTTCAGTTCTTTGCCATTGACGATAATGCTAAGTGCCTGCGCTCCCGGGTAATAGGTTCGGGTAGTAATGGGCCGAAAAGCATGCTTTTTTTCAATGCGGTTGATGCCGGGAGGTATTGGTCTTTCCGAAATAAAAAACACCTTTCGCGAAAGACTGCCATTTGCAAGAAGAAAATAGACTCCATATTCCAGGCGGAGTAGCAGGTTTGATTTTCCTTTGTTGACCAGGGAGAAATTAAAAGTCATGGACTCACCTATTTGGATGGGATTGGGCGACAACTCCAGGCTTAAAAGTTCTACCTGGTTGGGTTTGGCAAAACCAAACAGGTACATCGCTTCCGGTACGCCCTGTTTTAAAAGGGTGCGGCAGGCGTGTTTTATCACCCAATCTACATCGGCATGCTGCCCTTTCCAGGAGGAAACGAGTTGCAGCACCAGCCCGGGGTGATCTTTTGAAATGTCATTCAGGTTATTAGCTACGCTTCGGCGCACGTATAATTCCGGATCGTCTCTCAGGATCTCGAGTACCGGTAAAATGGGCGATGGATCTTTTTTTAGATGCGGAATCGCTATTGCCCAGGGCAGTCGGGGCCGGCATCCTTCGCTTGCTAATCGGCGCACGTGGTGATCCGGGTCGCGTGCCCACCGAATAACCTGCTGGTGCAATTCTTCCGGATATTTTAGAAAGAAGGGGCGGATAGCAAATTCACAACTGGTGTAGGAGGTGATGTATTCCATGGTGGCCAGGGAGTTCTTTAGATCCTGTAATCCGCGCTGCTCGATGATAGCGGGCAGGAACATGTATTCCAGGCTTTTTCCGGTAATATTTTGTGCTTTGAGGGCGTCCACCAAGGCACAGATTAATGGTGCCGTTTCGCGGAATAAAACGGGCAGGAAAAGCGAGGATACTTCTGCAGTACGTGCCATTCGGTCTTTCAACTCCCGGCTTTCCCAGGTCTCATCAAACAGCTCCTGGTTGAAAACCTCCTGGTCAAAAGCAGGCACAACAGCTGCTGCGACCTCCGAGAATTCAGCAAAAAAAGCTTTGGAGTACAGGTCTTTCAGGGCAGTGGACATGGGGTATCTTTTAGGCAAATTCGGCCACTAATGCGGCTACTATTTTTTCCAATTTTGGTGTAGCCTCCTGTGCTACTGCAATGACCTCCTCTACAGTCGTTTCGGTCAACTCGCTAAGGGGATAACACTTATTCGATACAATCGAACAAACGAATACATTCATTCCCGCATGACGGGCTACAATAACCTCCGGCACGGTACTCATACCCACCAGATCGGCACCAATGGTATGTAAGAATTGATATTCAGCGGGTGTTTCTAAATTGGGACCCTGCAGGCCGGCGTAAATGCCCCGGTGTGCCCGGATACCGGCACCTTGGGCGAAAGAGAGCGCAAAACGAATCCATTCCGGATTGTAGGCATGCATCATATCCGGAAAACGAGGGCCGAGTCGCTCATCATTAGGCCCGCGTAAAGGATTTTCGGGTTGTAAGTTGATGTGATCACTCACAAAAACCAGATCGCCTGCTTCCATGTCGGCATTTACCGAACCGGCTGCATTGCTGATAATCATCTGCGTAGCGCCAAGTGCCCGCAACACGCGAATCGGAAAAGTCACCTGTTGCATGCTGTAGCCCTCGTAGTAATGAAAGCGCCCTGCCAATGCAAAGACCGGCTTGCCAGCCAGCTTTCCAAAGAGCAACTGGCCGCGGTGGCTCTCTACCGTTGATTTTGGGAAGTGGGGAATCTCTCCATAGGGGATTGCCTGAGCATCTGTAAGCTGGTCTGCCAGACCGCTCAGACCGGTACCAAGTATGATGCCGGTTGAAGCAGAAAAGGAATTGGTTTTTTCCTGAAGAAAGCTTGTTGCTTCCTGAATTTGGTCAAAAAGGCTCATGCTCAAATTTGCACTGGTTTAGTTGCACTAATCTACAATCATTGCCTCCCGATCCAACTGTTGTTGAATGATATTTTTTGGTATTTCCCTGAATTCATATTGTTGATTCCGAAGTTTGGGTTCAAATCCGGCTTCGCGAATAGCATCCTGGATACCATCCGCTGTAAAGCGAAAACGGGCACCTGCTGCTGAAACTACGTTTTCTTCAATCATTATGCTTCCGAAATCATTTGCTCCGCTATGCAGACAGGTTTGGGCAACCTTTTTGCCGACGGTGAGCCAGGAAGCCTGGATGTTAACCACATTGGGCAGCATGATGCGGCTCATGGCAATCATGCGTACGTATTCATCTCCGGTACAGGTGTTGCGGGCGCGTTTTATGCGTTTGAGAATGGTATCCTCATCCTGAAACGGCCAGGGTATGAATGCCAGAAAGCCTTTTGCATGTTCCGGTTTTTCAGATTGCACCTGCCGCAGGTCCACAAAATGCTCCATGCGCTCTGTGTTGGTTTCAATATGGCCAAACATCATGGTTGCGGAGGTCGTGATATCCAGCTGATGTGCTGCCCGCATCACATCAAGCCATTCCTGTCCGCCGCATTTGCCTTTTGATATCAATCGGCGTACCCGGTCATTCAGGATTTCTGCTCCGGCACCCGGTAAGCTGTCGAGACCTGACTCTTTTAGCGCTTTTAATACTTCGGTATGGCTGGCTTGTTCTAGTTTGGCGATGTGTGCAATCTCCGGCGGACCGAGTGCGTGTAATTTAAGATTGGGGTATAGGGCCTTCAGTTGCCGAAATAAGTTGGTGTAAAAATCCAGTCCGAGGTCGGGGTGGTGGCCGCCCTGCAACAGGAGTTGTTCTCCGCCATAGGCAAAGGTTTCTTCAATCTTTTGCTTGTATTCTTCTATGGTAGTAGTATAGGATTCTTCGTGTCCCGGACGACGGTAAAAATTGCAAAACTTGCAATTGGCTATACAGACATTGGTGGTATTGCTATTTCGATCTATGATCCAGGTGACATTGTTTCCTGGTACATGGTGCTGCCGCATGCGGTTGCCTACATACATCAATTCGGCAGTCGGGGCATTTTCAAATAAAAAAACACCCTCCTCCACGGAAAGAAATTCCAAATTCAGGGCACGTTGTAAAAGGTCATCGAGATGCATGAGCAGTCAGATTCAGTGAAATAGTACAGGGAGAACAAAGATAGGAAATGAGTAGTTTACAAACTTTCAATAAATTTTGAAAGTTTCTGGAAATTTAAGCAAGCTCTAGTACTCAAATTGGAAGTGCAGTTGGCCGGAATTTGTTTGTAGCCAAACCTGAAAATCGGCATCTATATAGATTGCATAAACGCCATCCAAATCTGCCTGACTAATATTGAGTTGGCGGGCATTCCAGCTGCCATCCAGTTTTATCTGGATCAGGTTATTTCCCGACAGAACCCAGAGGTGTCCTTCCTGATCTATTTCCATGGCTCGTATTTCTCCCATCAACTGAGGATGGAAGCCAATAGAATAGTAGGTCCAGTGATCGCCGGAAAATGAAAGCAGCTCCGTTGGCGTGGCCATCCAGATTTCGCCGGCACCGTCTTCTTTGATGCTACTCACTGCAGCGAGTGAAATCACTTTAGAGTCTTTGCCGGATGTTGCCTTAACCTGCTCGTAAAATATTTGATCACCCTCCTGATTAAGGGTCAAAACGCCATTTTGAATGTTTACCCAAACACTGCCTGCCGTGCTTACAATGCCTCCACGCAGGTCTCCATTGCCGCCAATAACATCGAAGTCGAAATCAGCGAATTCACCATTCATGAACACCAATACATACGAGTCATTAACGCAAATAATACTTCCGTCACGCTGAACGGATATAGCGACTGGCTCACCGATTCGATTAGCAGGTAATTGATAAGAATACCAGGTTTCATCAGCCTGAACGTAGTGCTCCAGACTTTGCATTGTCAGCACCCAAAGATCACCCTCTTCATTGGAAATGACATTAGAAATAAAGTTGTTGAATAGCTCCGATTGCTCGTCATTTACCCAATCCAGATCAAAGTAGTCAAACAAATCCTGACCAGAAGGAAAGGAATAACTTAGGAAGATGCCACCAGACCCAAATGTGGGTAAACTGGTGATCTGAACAATCTCATTAGCGAATGGGGTAACCTGGTTATTTGCGGATAAATTTTCGAGGAAAACAGAAGAAAGCGCTGTATTCTCTGACAACTTTTTGCAGGACGCAAAAAGGAGACAGATGGATAAACAGGATGTTATGAGTACAGTCGCTCTCATATAATTTTATGTGAAATAACGAAAAAATTCCACAAATTCAAACATAAAGGTCGGCCTAATTACCTTCCTTCATCCCAAAGTTATGATCCACTAAGCACATCAATTATGGTTTTTAGGCCTACAGCTATCGGAATCCGACCCTCTTT
>JAGQWR010000005.1:0-34517 GCA_020437105.1 Saprospiraceae bacterium | reverse complement strand
GGTATCTTCAAAGAAGGCATCCATTTTTTGTCGGAAAGACTTGGATTTGGCTTCTTCAAAAATACCCCAGTTTATTTCTTCCCGTTGGCCGATAGCATCTTGTGCAATGATCGGAATTTCTTCTGTTGCTGCGTCTGCTGACGCATTCCAGATGATCAGGGTCAGGTAAAGCATGAAATCCCGTTCTTCCGGAAATAAAACATCAAAGGCTTCGGATAGCAGGAAGGCCAGAATTCCCGGTTGTGCCCGACCAAAGCGTTCCACCGCTTCTTCCAGGTGTTCCGGATTAAGCCGATCGGCGGCAAAATCAATTTGTTTTTCGGTGACAAAGGGGATGGCCATCTGTTATTTTTTTTACAAAATTAACCGCTTGTTCGGATTTTTAATAGTTTAACGCCACGCAGGCCTCCCGGCGCAATAAATAGCTTAATGGATCTACTCACATTTACCGATAAAGGACTTTACTGCGAAGCAGCCGGAATCTATATCGACCCTAAAAAACCGGTTGATTATGCGCTGATTACGCATGGGCATGCTGATCACTCCCGGTGGGGCCACAAAAGGTATCTGTGTGCGCAGTTGGCCAAGCCGGTTATCAAGCATCGCCTGGGGCCTATTAAAATACAAAGTGTGCCTTACGGCGAAAGGGTGACGATCAATGGGGTACATTTTAGTTTTCATCCGGCCGGACATATTGTCGGGTCAGCTCAAATCAGGGTGGAATATAAAGGCGAGGTGTGGGTCGCTTCGGGGGATTATAAAACCACCAGCGATGGGATATCCACGCCTTTCGAGCCTGTAAAGTGCCATACATTTATTACAGAAAGCACTTTCGGCCTCCCCGTATTTAAGTGGAAAAGCCAGGATCAGGTTTTTGAGGAGATCAATGCCTGGTGGGCAGCCAATAAGGCAGCCGGTAAAACATCTATACTCTGCGGTTATTCGCTTGGAAAAGCGCAACTATTACTGGCACATGTTAACCCGGAGATCGGAAAAATTTACGCACATGCGGCTGTAGAGAATGTCAATAAAGTGATTCGCAAACAGGGTATTCCCATACCTGAATGCACCCGGATCACACCTCAGGTGAAAAAGTCTGAGCTTCCCGGAAGCCTGATCATTGCGCCTCCCTCGGCGGTTAATTCTTCCTGGGTAAAGCCCTTTGGCGAGGTATCTATTGGCATGGCCAGCGGGTGGATGGCTATGCGCAACAACCACTACAAGCGGATGGCCGACAAGGGCTTTACGCTTTCAGACCACGCAGATTGGGAAGGCCTCAACCAGGCGGTGGAACAAAGTGAAGCTACCCGGGTTATTGTGACCCATGGCTATACAGCTGCCTACAGCCAATGGCTTCGCGAAAAAGGATATGAGGCGGAGGGTATAAATTTGCATTAAGATGAAAGCATTTACCAGACTCTATCTGGAACTGGATAAAACAAGCGAGGACAGCGAGCGGGAAACCGCGCTTGTTCGATACTTTGACCAGGCTGCTGATCCGGATAAACTTTGGGTAATTGCCTTGCTTTCCGGTCAGCGCCCAAAACGAATATGCAGTATTTCCCTCCTCCGGGAATGGGTAGAAGAGGCTGCCGGAATTCCATCCTGGCTTTTTGAAGAAGGGCAGAAAGTGGTAGGCGATCTGGCAGAAACTATCGCCCTGAGCCTGCCATTCCCTGTTCAGGAAAACAGCCTGCGTTTAAGCGAATGGATTAAGCTTATCCAGCGGCTTGGTAATGAAGCAGAAACCAAGCAAAAACAGGCCATACTCGAGGCCTGGGATCAACTCGATCCGCCCCGGCGATTTGTGTTTAATAAATTGATTTCGGGCGGATTTAGGATGGACGTTGCTCCCACTATTCTGACAGGAGCCTTAGCCCTGCATACTGGTATCGAGGGGAATAAAATAGCGCAACGATTATCGGCCAATTGGAGTCCGGATGAATCAAGCTTCGAAAACCTGATACTGACCGAGCATGCGCTGGAGGATATTTCCCGGCCTTTTCCATTCAGTTTGCTCCGTTTGTTGGAAGGCTCTGTTTCTGATTTGGGCGATTTTTCCGATTGGATGGCCGGGTATAAATTGGGCGGCTTGCGGGCACAATTAATTAAACGGGACGGGGAAGTGTTTTTATGGTCAGAAGCAAACGAGTTAATCACGCCTAAATTTCCGGAGTTTGATCACCTAAAAACCCTTTTACCGGATGGGATTGTGCTCGATGGCGATATTATTCCCTACAAGGAAGACTGGCCGCTGCCAATACATGAACTGCATGCGCGAATTAGCAAAAAAAAGCTTTCGAGAAATATAATGGAGCAGGTGCCGGTCATTTTTATGGTATCCGACCTGTTGGAATTAGATCGGACAGATATTCGCTCACAACCCTTAGCGCAACGGCGTGTAAAACTGGAGGCATTTTTTCATCACGTATCAGCAGAAAGCCTGCTTCGACTTTATCCTCTGATTACTGCAGAAAACTGGATTGAATTGAGCCATAAACGGACAAATATCCGGGAAAAAGACAGCATTGGCTTGACCCTTCAAAAGATAGATGCACCTTATCCGACTACTGATGATTACTTCTGGAAGGCGCCGCCTTTTAAGGTGTATGCTGTTTTGCTTTATGCGCAAAGTAGCGGTGATTTGTATCGGGAATTTACCTTTGCAGTCTGGAATAAAGAAGCACTCGTGCCATTCGCAAAAGCAAATACCGGACTAAAAACCGAGGAACTGCAGCAGCTAAACAGCTGGATAAAAATGCATATCACCGAGCGTTTCGGACCAGTCAGAGCCGTAAAACCCGAACTGGTTTTTGAAATAGCTTTTGATGGTATCTTTCGCTCCAAGCGGCATAAATCCGGCCTTACACTACTTGAACCCAGAATTGTAAGTTGGGAAAAAGATAAAGATTTAAAAGAGGCGCATAGGCTTGCGGACCTGGAGGCATTGATTCGATAGCTACTATACATACTTATACCATGAACCTCATTGAAGACTGGAAAAATCGCAAGAGCAGTGCCCGGAAGCAAATCCGGAAAACGTTGAGCCGCCTGGAGCGCGAGAAGGGAAAAAAGCTCGACATGCTGGCCGATCAGGTGCATGAAGAAGTATTTTCGGAGCTCGATTGCCTCGATTGCGCAAACTGCTGCACCAGCATTCCGCCGATGTTAAACAAGACCGATATTGCCCGGGTTGCCCGCACCTTAGGGATGGGCACGGCGGCCTTTCAGGAACAATATCTTCGTATGGACGAAGACGGTGATATGGTGATGAATACATCTCCTTGTCCCTTTCTCCAGGAAGATCATGCCTGCCTGATCTACGAGGATAGGCCAAAAGCCTGTCGGCAATATCCGCATACCAACGAGATGGAGTTTTCGCAGCGGATGAATCTCCATAAGGTCAATGCAAATCATTGTCCGGCTGTTTTTCATATCATAGAGCGGATTAACCAGGCGTTACTTTAAGCGCGTTTTGTGTTATTCTAATATGTATCGCCTAATTTTCTTTCCCTTTTTGCTTTTCTGTTGCAGTCCGCCGGCTCCCTCTACTGCCGAGGCAACAGCCAGCCTTGTTTCAGATAGCCTGCCTGTTTCTGAAATAGAGCCGGTGCGTGTTGTTGACTGGCAATCCTACGGAATACAAATCGCGCCGACTGATCAGGCTTACGCGGAAGTGTTGGCAGATATCCGTACAAAAAAGGAAGCACTGCGGCTTGCCTGGCAGTCAGATCAGGTTTCCCTGGATTCTGTAGGGAAAGTTTTTACGGCCTGTCTGGTCAACGATATTATGCCCTATTGGTACGGTACGCCCTGGGATTTTGAGGGACATACAGATATTCCCAATGAGGGCCAAATTGCCTGCGGCTATCTGGTTTCTACCACACTCAAACACCTGGGATTAAACCTCAACAGGTATAAACTTGCGCAGCAGGCAGCGCTCAATGAAGCCAAAACATTGGCCTTGGGAGCAGATATTGTTTCGATGATTCGGATGCCTCTGGCCAGGGTGATTGAACAAATTAAATCCGATTTTCAGGAAGGCCTTTATCTGGTCGGCTTAGACTATCACGTCGGATTGATCCTCTATCAAAACGGGGAAGTCTTTTTTATTCATTCCAGCTTATACGAACCTGTGAGCGTAGTCATTGAGTTGGCGGAAACAGCTGCTGCCTTGCTATATAATGATGACTACTACTTTGCGCCCATTTCCAATAACCCCGCCTTAATGAAAGCCTGGTTGCAGAATACAGCCTTGAAAATTGTCAGTCAGTAATTGCTGCCTACTTGACTAGTTTTATTGGATATTATTGAACAGTAAATCAATTTGTTAATCACCTGCTTGGGATATGCCGGCATTAGCTCATTGCTTTCGCGCCGAGTTGACTGGTGAGCGTTAAGAAAACGAAGAAGAAAGTGCGCCCGGAGCCTCTCCTTCGAGCCTTGCGAAGCAGGCGGCTTGAGAGGCGACAGCACTTTCTTCTTCGTTTTTAGCGAAGCAGGTACTCCCGATAGTTATCGGGATGATTTTCCTGCCTGCTAGGCCGCGCCTAGCGGGCAGGCAGGTTGCCTCTTTTTTATCAAAAAAAAAGAGGGCACCCTGCAAGGGAAGGCTTGCTTGTATTTATCTGTTCAATCAATAAATATTCTTCATTTTACTTTTTTCGTGGCCTATAATATTCCATCAAACTTCAAACCTTTTTTACCTTCGTGCTGTTTCGTTGCACATACAACGTTTATGAATCAGGCAGATTATCCATATAACAGTTTAGGTTTCCTCATGGGAAGGGCTACCCGTATGATGGGCAAGCACATGAAATCCCATTTGACAGGACTGGAATTGGACCTGGCCAAAGAGCATTGGTTGATACTTATCCACCTTCGGAAAGGCAGTGGCCTGCACCAGCAGGAGATAGCAGATACATTTTGTAAAGATAAAGGCACCATTGCCCGGGCCGTTGACCTACTTGAAAAAGAAAACCTGATTGAACGTCGGCCGGATCCGACAGATAAAAGGCAAAAACTCTTATTTCTGACACCTAAAGGTGCGTCGCTTGGTGATCTGTTTCCTCCCATTTCTCAGGAAATGGAAAAGCAGGCATTTAAAGACATTCCGGCAGACCAGATTGAGCGGTTTAAAGAGACCTTAAAAACGATCTACCAAAATTTGAAATAAGCATTCATGAAAACCAGTACTCGGCGGATTTTTCTTGCTTTACCCTACCTGGCGTTGCTCGCTGCAGTAGCCCTGATGATCTATTTCCAGAATCAAAAAGAAAGTCCGCAGGTGCGGGAAGAGGTTGAAACGGTGCGCGAAATCGCCGTTAGCAGCGTGGTAAACACACCCCTCCATTTCCGCCTCAACGTGCAGGGCGAGCTTTTTGCTTTTGACAAAGTGGAAATTTATTCTGAAGTAGGTGGCCTTATGCTCGAATCTTCAAATCCATTTAAAGAAGGTGTTTCCTTTTCAAACGGGTCAATTTTGGCACGTATTGACAATGAGGAAGCTAAGCTAAGCCTGCTTTCGCAGAAAGCGAGTTTGCAAAATGCCATTACCCAGATTATGCCCGATCTGAAATTGGATTATCCGGCAAGTTTTCCGCAATGGGAAGCTTATCTGACCAACTTCAACGTGGAAGAACCAATTCAGGCTTTACCGGAGCCTCAAAATAATCAGGAAAAATTCTTTATCGCTTCCCGCAACATTCACACCCAGTACTATACCATCAAAAGTGCTGAAAGTCGCTTGAATAAATATCGGGTTTATGCGCCATTTAATGGAGTCTTGACAGAAGCGTTGGTTCAGACAGGTACGGTCATCCGGGTCGGTCAGAAACTGGGCACTTTTATGCGCACCGGTACCTACGAGCTGGAGGCAAAAATTCCGCTGACAGAATTGTCCTACCTCCGTGTTGGCGACCGGCTTACCCTGACCTCCTCAGAGATGGGAGGCAGTTGGGAAGGCCGCATCAAACGCATTGCCGATCAAATTGATCGATCCAGCCAAACCGTTTCCGTTTTCATTGGCGTCAGTGGGAGCGATTTGCGGGAGGGTATGTACCTGCAAGGCGAGTTGAAAACCGCTCGTACCTCGGAGGCTGTCGTGATTCACCAGGAGTTGCTTCTAAATGGGAATTCCATCTTTCGAATTGTAAACGGGGTACTTGAATCAACCCCGGTGGAAGTCGTTCGCATCGAAGGCGACCAGGCATTTATTCAGGGCCTGCCAGACGGTAGTCTTATTCCGGACCGGATTATTCCGGGGGCTTACAATGGCCTGAAGGTGAAACCGATTGAAGTGAAACCAACTTCAGTTACAGAAAATTGATCCATTTCCGTCCAGTCTTTTCAAATTAACAATCCATGAAAGGATTCTTAGAATATTTCATCAAATACCCAATTGCGGCTAATCTGCTTATGATCGGCCTGTTTATCATGGGTATTTTTGGGATGATAAATATGAAATCGACCTTCTTTCCGGAAGTTGAAAGTCGAAATATTAATATTCAGGTTGTGTATCCCGGCTCTTCTCCCGAGGAGATCGAAGAAGGGGTAATCGCCAAGATCGAGGAGAACCTCAAAGGCCTGACCGGCGTTGAGAAAATCACTTCCGTATCCAGCGAAAATACGGGTTCGATTGTCATCGAAATCCAGAAGGGCTACGACATCGACATTATCCTGCAGGACGTTAAAAATGCGGTTGATCGGATCAATTCGTTTCCGGCCAGCATGGAACCTCCGATTATTTTTAAAGTGGAGAGCCTGGGAGAAGCGATCAGTTTTGCCATTAGCGGGGATGTAACACTCAAAACCCTGAAAGAATTTGGCAGGGGGGTGGAAGATGATCTTCTGGCGATGGATAACATCTCGAAGGTCGGACTCAGCGGTTTTCCGGATGAAGAAATTGAGATCGCTTTCCGCGAAGAAGCACTCCGTTCCTATCAGCTTACTTTTGATGAAGCTACCCGAGCCGTTCAGGTCGCTAATCTGGAATTGACCGGCGGTACGCTCAAAGGCGACCGGGAGGAACTCCTCATTCGGGCACGGAATAAAAGCTATTATGCTCGGGAGTTACGCGATATCGTCGTAAAAACTGCGGCCGACGGGAGTGTGGTATTCCTGCACCAGGTAGCTGACATTCAGGATAAGTGGGCCGATAGCCCGAGCCGGAGTTTTATGAATGATGAGCCTTCGGTGGTGGTTACGGTGCAAAATACTCTGGAGGAAGATCTCCTGACCATTGCAGACGAGGTCAAAACGTATATCGACGAGTTTAATCAGGAAAACGATGTGGTCAAGGCCACTATTATCCGGGATGGATCGATTGTATTGAATCAGCGGATTGCCCTGCTGCGCAATAACGGGATCATCGGATTTTTTCTGGTGGTTATTCTGCTCGCTATGTTCCTCAATTGGCGATTGGCATTTTGGGTAGCCCTGGCTATTCCGATTTCCTTTGCAGGGATGTTTCTGGTAGCAAATTTGATTGGGGTATCGATCAATGTTCTTTCTCTTTTCGGAATGATCCTGGTGATTGGGATTCTGGTAGATGACGGGATTGTCATCAGTGAAAATATATACCAGAAATACGAAAAAGGGATGCTGCCGCTGGAAGCGGCCATATCCGGAACGATGGAGGTCCTGCCTGCGGTTTTCTCAGCGATCCTGACCACCGTTATTGCCTTTGCCACTTTTTTCTTTATCGACGGACGACTGGGTGATTTCTTTGTTGAAATGGCGATCGTAGTGATCCTGTCGCTCATTTTCTCCCTGATTGAGGGCGCCCTTATACTGCCTACCCACGTAGCCCACTCCTACGCCCTGAATCCGAATAATAAAAAAGGATGGCTTACCACGCAGTTTGATCGTTTTATGGCCTGGATGCGCGACAACCTATATGCACCCGTGCTGCGCTTTGCCATGCACCAGCGATTATTGACGCTCGTTTTGGTAGTCGGCACCCTGCTGGCAACCTTTGGAGCCATTAATGGCGGAATCGTTGGAACAACCTTTTTTCCGCCCATTGAGCGGGATGAAATGGCGATTACCATAAAATTACCTGCGGGTACAACAGAAGAGTTTACCTACCAATGGCTGGATCATATCGAGGACGCTATTAAAAAAGTAAACGTTGACTTCAGAGAAAAATACTTTGCCGAATCCGGTCTCGATCCGATTCAAAAAATTGAAAAGATTGTTGGGCCGGCTACTTATGAGGGGCAAATAAAAATCACCCTGCTGGACGGAGAAGCACGTCGGGATTATTTTACAACCAGAGAAATTTCGAATGCCATCCGGGCAGAAGCCGGACCTATTTATGATGCCGAACAGGTTACCTACGGCTCTAACTCCGCTTTCGGAAAGCCGGTTTCGGTCTCCTTAGTCGGTAGCAATTTGGCAGAACTGGATGCGGCAGCTCAATTGATAAAATCGGAGCTGGAGCGCTTGGAAGAGCTGTCGGATGTCATCGACAACAATCTGGATGGCTTACGCGAAATTGAAATTACCCTCAAAGATAAAGCCCGGTATCTCGGACTCAACCTCCAGGAGATTGTAGGACAGGTGCGGCGCGGATTTTTTGGCAGTGAAGTTCAACGACTTCAAAGAGGCCGTGACGAAGTGAAGGTGTGGGTACGCTATGCTGAGGTGGATCGAAACAATCTGGGCCAATTGCAAAATATGCGCGTACGCTTTTTAGATGGCCGGGAATTCCCGCTTTCAGAAATTGCCGATCTTAGTATTGATCGGGGCGTAATTGGTATCAATCACCTGGACGGCCTACGCGAAGTACGCATTGAAGCAGATGTATCCAGTGATGATGTGTCGGTTAGCGATGTTTTAACCACCGTTCAAAACACGATTGTACCAGATGTTTTACGGAATTTCTCCACGGTAACAGCCCGATATGAGGGGCAGAACAAGGAGCAGGAAAAATCAACAAACTCCATGAAGTTGGTTTTGCCGATCATCCTCTTGTTGATGTTCTTTGTCATTGCGCTTACTTTCCGAAGTTTTAGTCAGACACTCATCGTCTTTTCCCTGCTCCCGTTTGGTCTGGTAGGTGTAGGCTGGGGCCACTGGCTCATGGGTATGCCGATCAGTTTGTTCTCCATACTTGGATTTATTGCGCTGGTGGGTATCCTCGTAAATGATGCGCTCGTTTTTGTGACCACTTTTAATCAACGTATTGAAGAAGGCTTTGAGCAAATGGAAGCTGTTTATGACGCCGGACTTTCGCGTTTCCGTCCGATTTTACTTACTTCAGTTACAACTATTGCCGGCCTTGGACCTCTCCTTTTAGAGAAAAGCTTCCAGGCGCAATTTCTGATTCCGATGGCTGTATCAGTAGCTTTTGGCTTACTTGCATCCACATTGGTAATACTGATCCTGCTTCCAACGCTCCTGATTATTACAAATCGGATCAAAGTGATCTCCATTAAATTGTGGGATGGCCGGGATGTAAGCTATACATCCGTCGAGCCGGCATTGGAAGGCCGGGAGTACCGCCTTGGATTATGGGTTGTAGCCGGATTGACGATGCTTGCTGGATTTCTGGGCCTCGTGTTTCTGTTCTACAAACTGGTAGATGTATTTATTTAAAAATGAAAAAGAAACGTATAGCGATAGATATGGATGAAGTAATGGCACAGGTTGTGCCAAAGTTTCTCCGTTTGTACGAACAACACTTCGGCATAAAACCAAACAGCGAAGATTACCACGGCAAAAAATTGTACCAGCTTCCGGGGGCGAAAGAACTGCGGGAGGCTCTTTTTGCCAAAGGCTTTTTCCGGGATTTGCCGGTCATGCCCGGGAGTCAGGAAGTGATAAAAGAACTGCTGGAAGATTATGAAGTATTTGTAGTGACAGCCGCTATGGAATTTCGCAATTCATTTGAAGATAAATATGACTGGCTGCAGGAACATTTTCCGTTTATCAGCTGGAAAAAAGTTGTTTTTTGCGGATACAAAAGTGTTATCCGCGCCGACTATATGATTGATGACCACGTCCATAACCTCGAAGCATTTGAGGGAAAAGGCTTGTTATTCACAGCTACGCACAATGTGGATGAAAATCGATTTGAGCGGGTAAATAACTGGGAAGAAGTCAGGCAGTTTTTTGAACGGGAAAAATCAAAATCCTGATCCTATGGCTTCGATTTACCAAAAGCTTCAGGAGCTGTTTAAACTCAAGCTCCGCTTTGCCATGACTTCGGCTGTTGCGACAGCAGTTGATTATGGTTTATTTATGCTTTTAGTAGATCGGTTTTTTCAACCAGCTATTGCGAATGTGATTTCTTTTTCCTCGGCGGTGCTGCTAAATTTTTATTTACAAAAGCGCTTCGTTTTTGTACTTCGCCGGGAATCCAGAGCGGCTTTTTGGCTGGCTATACTTGTTTCTCTTGGCGGTTTGTTATTGAGTACGGGCATCATTACCGGATTAAATACCGGGACATTTTTTCGAGAGCGGCAATACTTAACGAAGTTTGTAGCTACCGGCATTGTCTTCTTTTATAATTTTTATCTCAAGCGTTTTGCCTTTGAAAAACGCTTTCTGTCAAACGACTGAGGATCAGTCGCACTTTTGAAAACCACTTATGGAAATGATCATGAAATATCGACTGTTTTTGGTTCTTTTTTGCTCCCTTTTTGCCAACCTGAATTTGACTGCGCAGGAAGCTCCTGTTAATTTAAGTATGTCGGATGCGGTAGAGTTGGCACTACAAAATCACCTGCAAATCCAGATTGCGGAAGCAAGTATGGATATTGCGCGAAACAATAATAGCTGGGAGGCCGCCGGACGTTATCCAACTATTTCGCTGGTTGTAAATGGTCCCAACAGTTACACTGATCAAAGCAATCCGGCAAATGTTGCCCTTCCGGAATCAACGAGTCTGGCTACCGGAGCGAATGGTACGCTCGATGCAACCTGGGTTCTTTTCGACGGATTTAAAGTACGGATCAGCAAAGAGCAACTTGATCTGCTCGAAGTGCAGTCGCAAGGCAATGCCAATGTAGTTGTGGAGAATGTCATTCAAAATGTCATCCTGAGTTACTACCTCGCTAAACTCACAGAAGAACAGCTCGCCGTAGTGAAAGAGGTACTCCAGCTATCTGCTGATCGGGTAGCCTATCAAAATATTCGCCAGGAATATGGCCAGGCCAGTACCTTTGATATTTTGCAAACACAGGACGCCTTTCTCAGTGATTCTTCCAACTATCTGATACAGGTTGAAAGCTATCAAAATGCCATTCGTAATTTAAATCGGGCCATGGGTGTAAACGAGTTACAAACAGCTTATACACTGACCGACCCACTTGATAGTCCGCCGTCAGTGCTAGACCTGGAGGAACTGCGCCAGCGTTTGATATCCGGAAATACAAACCTGCGAAATGCTCTCATCAATCAGCAGTTGAGTAGCTTAAATACAGACCTTGCCCAAAGCAATCGGGCTCCCCGAGTCAGCTTGAGCACGGGCGCTACCTATAGCTTGAGCGTCAATAAAATCAATGCCGTAAATCCGTTTACGATGCAGGAGTTTGGTACAGCCACCGGGAAATCTTTTAATGCTTATGCGAATATTACAGCTTCCTATACGATCTATAGCGGGGGCGCTCGCCAGCGGGCGATTGAAAACGCTTTAGTGCAGGAGCAGATCAGTTACCTGAATACCCAGGACTTACAACAAACTTTATTGCTACAACTGGAATCGGCTTACGGTACCTATCAAAATCAATTGCGCCTGGTCGAACTCAATAAATCATTGGTGGAAAACGCACGTCAAAACCTGGCTATTTCCGAAGAGCGGTTTAAAGGAGGACTGATAAATTCCTTCGATTACCGGACCATCCAGTTGTCTTACATTAATTCTAATCAGGCCCTACTCAACGCGGTTTTTAACCTGAAAAATACCGAAACGACCCTGATGCAATTAACAGGAGATCTGCTGCGCTACAATTAATCACTGAGGTACTCGAATTGGGATAATTCTGCTATTACTTGGCTAAGGGCTATTTCCTTAATAACTTCCCCTGTCGATAGCTGCTCCGACTGGTTTTCGCCAGGGGCTGCTGCGACTTTTAAGGGCAACACCTGAAGTTAAAAAGGCAATCCTATGAGAAAACACCTTACCCAAAAGTGGATATATTCCTTTTTTGTTAGCGTCTCCTGTCTGCTGTTTTTTCTGGTTCTGTTTTTGGGACCAGCAAGACTAAACGCACAAAATACGCCTTGTGCGGCGGTCTCCCTTCCGAATAATATGACCGCCTTTCAGACTTATTCAACGGTCGGTATGACCAATTCGGGCGTGCCCGATCCGGGATGTGCAGCATCCATCTCCGTGGATATCTGGTTTTCGGTGGTTATTCCGGCTTCCGGTGATCTCGATATTGCTACCCTGCCGGGTACTATGAGTAATGCGGCCATGGCCCTGTATCTGGGTCCCTGTAATAATCTTAGCCTAATTGCCTGTACCGCTGATGATAATTGTGGCAACACCATTATGCCCATTATGCAGTTTGATAACCTGATTCCAGGCCAGACTTATTTTATCCGGATTTGGCCGGAAGGCGCAGGTGGAACGTTTCAGATTCGACTCACAAACGGTGATCCTGTTGCTCCGCCAATTAATATGCAACCTGTCGGGTCGGCCATTCAAACCGCCGCCAATTGTATCCAGCTGACTTCAAGTGCTACAGGTCAGAGTGGCTGTGCCTGGCAACCGGCACCTGTTGATTTTACGCAGCCTTTTACCAATACGATGGTCCTGAATTTTGGCACCGTTGACGCCAACGGAGCAGACGGGATTTGTATGGTGTATCAAAACGATCCGGCCGGATTAAGTGCCTGTGGTGTTACAGGCGGATCTATTGGAGCAGGCGGCATCCTCAACTCTTTTATCATCGAATTTGACACCTGGGATAATGGTGCTGCCATGGGAGATGTGCCACAGGATCATATTTCCGTTGATGTGAATGGAAATATCGGTCCGCCGATTAATGGCCCGGCCCCCCTCCCAAATATTGAAGACGGACAAGACCATACGGTTTCCTTTACCTGGAATCCGGTAGGAAATAGTTATACCATTTCATTCGATGGTGTCACCTATCTGTCGGGGAGCTATGATATTATCAATAATTGTTTTGGCGGACTCACCACCGGCTACTGCGGATTTACAGCCTCAACCGGAGGTTCTACCAATGTCCAAAGTATTTGCACCGCTGGTCCTCCCGTTTATCCAGCCGGCTCCGAAACAGAAGTGGATGTCACGATCTGTCAGGGTGAATCCTACTTCGCAGGCGGTGGATTTCAAACTACAACCGGCACTTACTTTGATTTTTTCTTTTCCAGTAATGGTTGTGATAGTACTATTCTGACACACCTCACCGTTAGCCCAAACTCGATGACCAACCTAACGGAAGCGGTCTGTAGTGGCGATTGTGTAACCGTTGCCGGAACAACCTATTGCAACAGCGGATTTTACACCGAGGTGGTTCCCAATGCATATAATTGCGACAGTACCATCTTCCTGAATCTGATCGTACTGGACCCAAGCGCAGTCATTATTCCTTCCGGGAATATCGATTGCAGTAATCCAATTGTCTTCCTGGATGGCACGGCTTCCAATGTGGGTCCCGGCATGCAATATCAATGGACAGGTCCCTCTCCGGGCTGTATTTTCGGAAGTAGTACCCAGCCCATTATTACGGTTAGTTGCGGGGGCGAATACACCCTCACGGTGACCCATAGCTCAGGTAATGTAAGCTGTTCGGCTACAACAACCGTCATGGTGAATATTGATTTTGAAACCATCGAAGTCGATATTGTCGAACCGGATACCATCGATTGCCTAAACGATTGTATTACGCTCGACGCCAGCAATTCCACAAACGGAAGTAGCTATAATTACAACTGGTCCGGACCAAATTTTTCGTCCACAGAGTTGAGTCCTGTCGTTTGCGACTCCGGTCTTTACACCCTGATCATTTCAAATCCGACCAATGGTTGTATGGGCATTAGCGGGGTGTTCGTGTCTTCTGAGGTCAGCCAGTTGGATGCGGATGCCGGACCCGATATGATTCTAAATTGCTTTAATCCCGGCATAGATCTCGATGGAAGCAACTCCTCCGGTGGTCCGGGTATTTCCGTACAATGGTATGATCCGGGCAACCAGCCCCTCGGCACTGATCCTGTTCAATCAGTGGGAGCAGGCGGCAATTATGTGATTGAGATTCTCGATGCCTCGAATGGCTGTTCGGCATTTGATACAGTATTTGTCGGGAGTGATTTCACTACGCCCGTTTCTGATGCCGGACCCGATTTTACGCTCGACTGCACTGGAGACCCTGTTTTGCTGGACGGATCCAACTCCGACCAGGGGATCAATATTATTCTTGAATGGCTCGACCCTAACGGCATGGTCATTGGCAATGATCCAAATATATCCGTAACAGAATCGGGTATTTATGAATTAGTCGCGACCAACCAAACCAGCGGTTGCTCGGATACCTCCCAAGTGGAGGTATTTCAGGATCTCAATGCCCCTGTTGCAGATGCCGGAATCGATCAGATTCTCAATTGCGATGTGTCGGCGCTTACGCTGAATGGAAGTAATTCGAGCACGGGGCCAAACATCGTATATAATTGGCAGGACGCAATCGGAACCAGTTTGGGTACTGCGCTTACGCTGAATGTAAATGAGGCCGGAAGTTATTATTTTATCGTTGAAAACCTGGACAACAATTGCATCGATACAGCCTTGGCACTTGTGAGCCTGGATACCATTTCTCCGCTGGCAATAACGGGTCCGGATTCTATTCTGACCTGTTTTTCGCCACAAATAACCCTGGGCGACGATCAGAATATCCCACCCGCAAACTGGGATTTTGAATGGTTAAATGAACAGGGATCCCCAATCGGAAACAATCCGACTCAGGAGGTAAATACTCCCGGCATTTACACGCTGAATGTGCTTAATACCGACAACGGCTGTAGTGCTTCTTCGGAAGTGCTCATCGATGAAGATACGGTCATCCCACAGGTAGATCCGGGTCCGGACGGGGCACTCACCTGTATTATTGCGAATGTTGATTTGGATGGCAGCAACTCTGCCGGCGGCCCGGGTATCATCTATTCCTGGAGCGATTCCAATGGCAATATATTGGGTAACAACCCTATTTTGAATGTAAACCAGATCGGTGATTATACATTGGTTGTAGAAAATACACTCAATGGCTGCATCGACTCGGCCCAGGTACAAGTAATTGAAAATATTGCCATCCCGGATATTGAGGCTGGTCTGGATAATACCATAAACTGTAGTATCCCGAGTCTGAATCTGGAAGGAGTTACGAGCCTCTTGCCCGACGATTTTGAAGTTATCTGGAGTGATGATGGCGGAGTCTTTATTGACGATAGCCTGGTCATTTTGGTAAATGCACCCGGCACTTATTTTCTGGAAATTACAGACATCAACAATGGTTGTACCAACCTGGACTCCCTGGAATTAATCGCCGATTTTACCCAGCCCATTTCCGATGCCGGGATGGATCAGATACTGGATTGCAACGCTAATCAGGTCGGACTTGATGGCAGCAATTCCAGTAGCGGGCCCACCTTTTCCTACGCCTGGTATAACGCCAATAATATTCTGGTCGGAACAGATCCATTGATAGATGTTTCGGCGGCAGCCAATTACTCCCTGATCGTAATCGATCTGTCTAATGGTTGCGCAGATACTTCCACTGTATTGGTGCAACTCGATGATAGTGCGCCATTATCAGATGCCGGTCCAAATGATACCCTGACCTGTGCTGTGGGTAGTGTGTTGTTAGACGGAGGCAACTCCGATAGCGGACCCGGATTTGAATTAAACTGGTATGACTCCAACGGTATGCTGGTGGGTCAGGGAGATCAGATTTCTGTGATGGCAGATGATGTCTATACCCTTTCGGTAACAGACTTGAGTAATGGATGTATCTCTAATAGTAGCGTGGAAGTACTCCAGGATACCCTGAGCCCCTTAAGTGATGCCGGCCCCGACGGAATCATTAATTGTTATCAACCAATGATTACACTTGGCGGCTCCGGAAGCTCGCAAGGATCGGACATTATTTATGCATGGGAAGATGCCACCGGAAACTCCCTGGGCACAAGCCAATATCTGGATGTAAGCAGCCCGGGGATCTATAATCTAAGTATTCAAAATATCGCAAATGGCTGCTTGTCTTCCGCATCAGTTATGGTCGATATAGATATAGCTCAGCCCCTGACAGAGGCAGGCTCTGATATTCTACTGAATTGTTTTCAGGCCGACGGCTTGCTCGACGGCAGCGGTTCTGATCAGCAACCAACTTATAGCTATTTCTGGACAGACAGCAATGGCCAGTTGATCACAGATCAAATTAGCAGCCCTGTTTCGGATGCGGGGATCTATTATCTGGAAATCCTGAATACCGTAAATGGTTGTTCCAGTCTGGATTCGATGCTGGTAAGTACCGATTTTGCCTTTCCTGTTTCGGATGCCGGTTTGGATCAACTCCTGAATTGTTTTGTGCCGGATACCATCCTGGAAGGTTTGAGTACAAGTACCGGAGCAGATATCGTTTATTCATGGACAGATGCAGGCGGTACGGTGCTTGGTGATCAAGCTAGTCTGATGGTGAATCAGGCCGGTGTATATTATCTGGAAGTGCTCAATACCCTAAACGGATGTAGTACCCTCGATTCGGCAGAAGTAGAAATGGATGTTGTACTTCCTGTTTCAAATGCCGGGACAGATGCGGTGCTGAATTGTTATAATCCGATTATAAACTTAAACGGCGGCGGCTCTTCTGTGGGTCCGAATATCACCTACCAATGGCTGGATGCAGGAGGCGGTCTATTGGGAAGCGACCTGGTGCAATTAGCCGATTTGGCAGGCAGCTACTACTTTGTGGTCAGTAATAACAACAATGGATGTGTGGCCATTGATTCGGTCATGCTCAGTGCAGATTTTAATTTTCCGACTGCGAATGCCGGGCCGGATCTTACCCTCGATTGCCTGGTTCCTGTTGATAATCTGGATGCCGGAAATTCTTCGGCTGGTCCGGATATAAGCTATGAATGGACTGACAATTCGGGGCAGCCTTTGGGTATGGATGTTTTGCTTCCTGTTTCAGATGCGGGGCTCTACATTTTTGTTATTTCCGATGCATCGAATGGCTGTATGAGTGCTGATACGGTAGTAGTTACCTTGGATCAAAATTATCCGGTAGCCCTGCTGAATGCGGATGATCTTTTGACCTGTATTCAGACCACTGCGATACTTGATGCAAGCGGCAGCTCAACAGGAATTGATTATCAATTTACCTGGAACACGCTTTCCGGAAGTGCTATCCAGCCTGGAGCCGACCCACTGATGCCAACGGTCGATCAGCCGGGTACCTATGAATTGATTGTCTTAAATACCAGTAATGCCTGTGCGGATACGGTACAGGTTGACGTTTTTCAGGACATTGTGCCACCCGTGGCAGATGCCGGAACTTCGATCCACCTCAACTGTTTTCAGGAATTCGGCAATCTGGATGGAAGCGCTAGTTTACCTGCCGGATTGATCACATTCGCCTGGAGCGGAACAATAGACGGGGGCGCGAATAGTCCCAATCCATCCGTGAGTGCTCCCGGAAATTACAGCTTAGAAATCACCAATATCCAAAATGGCTGTACGGATAGCGATGAGGTGGTCGTTACGGCCAGTTTCCTGGAAGATCTTTCTGTAGCGGTGCAAACACCACCCTGTATCGGGGAATCGGGCAGCCTGGAGATTATGGATGTTTTAGGAGGCACGGGGCCCTATACCTACTCCATAAACGGGGGAGTCGCATTCGCTTCAAGCGCCTTTTTTGACGGATTGAGTTCGGGCACTTACGAGGTAGTGATTCAGGATGCAGAAGGCTGTATGCTGGAAACCATCGCCAGCGTGCCCGATCCCATACTCATGGAAGTATTTGTGGAAGCTGAAACGACTATTTTGCTGGGTGATGATTATCAAATTGCCGCAGCGACAAATCTGCCGCTGTCGGAAATTGATACGATTATCTGGACACCTTCAGCTACCCTGAGTTGTGCCGATTGTCTCACGCCGGTCGCCACACCTTTAGAAACCACAGACTATCATATTTTGGTAGAAAACAAGGATGGTTGTCTGGCCGAAGCCACCATTCGGATAATAGTAGATAAAGCGAATCGCATTTATATTCCCAATGTCTTCTCTCCAAATCACAATGGGCTGAATGATCTCTTTATGATCTATGCAGCGGAGGGTAGTATATCAAAAATTCACAGTTTCCGGATTTATGATCGCTGGGGGGAGAAGGTGCATGAAGCATACAATTTCCAACCCAATGATCCGGCTTATGGCTGGGAAGGCAAATCGAGGGGCGTGGATGTAAACCCTGGTGTTTTTGTCTGGATGGCCGAAATCGAGTACCCCGATGGCCGGATAGAGTGGTTGAAAGGGGATGTAACGGTGTTGAAGTAGGGGCTATGAGAAATGCTTTAACATCACCACTTCCCGTTCGGTGAGATGGCGGTAGCGGCCCCGGCCAAGGTCCTTTTTGGTGAGGCCGGCGTAATAAGTGCGATCCAGGCGCACGACCTCATAACCAAGATGTGCAAAGATGCGGCGTACCACCCGATTGCGACCGATATGGATAACGATGCCGATAATATTTTGGGCATTCCCGTCTGCATAGCCAACTTCGTCAACGGGAGTCGGACCGTCTTCGAGTACCAGGCCTTTTTTAATTTTTAGCAGGTCTTCCTCAGTGAGTGGTTTGTCTAACTCTACCTGGTACGCTTTTTTGATCTCGTGGCTGGGGTGCGATAACTTTTTAGCAATGTCCCCGTCATTGGTGAGTAGCAACAAGCCGGTAGTCATTCGATCCAATCGACCAACCGGAAAAACCCGCTCGCGGATTTCTTTGCCAATCAGGTCCAGCACGGTACGGCGTCCCTTTTCATCACTGGCAGTGGTGATGGTATCTTTGGGCTTGTTCATTAACAGGTAAACAAGCTGCAATTCCGGTTGAAGGGTTTTGCCCTTGTGTGTGATCTTATCGGTGGCTTGAACCTGATAAAAGGGTTCCAAAACAACTTTTCCGTTTACAGATACCTCTCCCTTTTTTATGAGGTCGGCAGCCTGGCGCCGAGAACAAACTCCGCTTTTGGCTACATATTTATTGAGCCGCATCCCCTCAATCGATTCTGTATCGAAGCGGTTGGTGGTTTTCTTTGCTTTGGTATCGGATTTTTTCCAGTTGGACTTTGGCTCGTCGTGGCGCTTTTTCATAAGACAAAGGTAAGATAATGTAGGCGTGGAGACTAGAATGGAATATCTTCATCTTCATTCATCCGTGAGGGGCGGGTGATGATATTGTTATCCATCAGATTTGAAGAAGCGTCTCCGGGCAGATCATCAAAATTTGGTTCGTCAAAATCAGTAAACTTGGCATACTGATCAATAAAGCGCAGTTTGATGGTTTCCAGGGCGCCATTCCGGTTTTTGGCGATGATCACCTCCCCGACACCTTTCAGCGACTGGCCTTCCTCGTCCTCCATTATTTGATAGTATTCGGGGCGATAGAGGAAACCAACCATGTCGGCATCCTGCTCGATAGAGCCCGATTCCCTCAAATCCGATAGCTGCGGACGTTTGGTGCCGCCACGTACCTCTACCGCCCGGCTCAGCTGGGAGAGGGCAATTACAGGTACATGCAATTCTTTGGCCATGCCTTTCAGTCCCCGGGAGATCGCACTTACTTCCTGTTCGCGATTTCCTTTCTGGTTGTCGTTGCCTCCGCTCATCAATTGCAGGTAATCGATGATAACCAACTGGATATCATGCTGCATTTTCAAGCGCCGGCATTTGGCGCGCAGTTCGAAAATATTGATACCCGGGGTATCGTCGATAAAAATGGGGGCTTCACTCAGTTTTTCGATAGACTGGTGTAATTGTGTCCATTCATATTCTTCCAACTGACCGTTTCGGAGTTTGCTACCTGATATCTCGGCTTCCAGGGAGATCAGACGTTGCACCAACTGCACATTCGACATCTCCAGTGAAAATACAGCAACCCCTTTGTTGAAGTCCATCGCTGCATTTCGCGCAAGCGCCAAAACAAAAGAAGTTTTACCCATACCCGGACGAGCGGCCAGAATGATCAGATCAGAAGGTTGCCAGCCGGAAGTCAGTCGGTCGAGGTTGACAAAGCCTGTCGGTATTCCGGTGAGGCCATTTTCTTTATCCTTGAGAGACTCGATGAGTTTCAGTGCTTTTGACGCCAGGGTGCCCATGTTTTCCACGCCCCGGCTCAGGTTTTGCTGCGTTATGGCAAAGAGGCCTTTTTCGGCATCGTCGAGCAGGTCAAAAACATCGGTGGTGTCGAGGTAGGCATCCTGTATGATTTGGGTAGAAACCCGGATCAGTTCGCGTTGGATATGTTTTTGCGCGATGATCCGCGCATGAAATTCGATATTGGCAGCGGAGGCTACTTTATTGGTCAGTTCGACCAGGTAATATGCCCCTCCCACTGCTTCCAGGTCGCCTGATTTTCGAAGCTCCTCGGTTACGGTCAGGATATCAACAGGTTGGGAGCGCTGAAACAAGTTCAGCATCGCCTGGTAGGTTTTTTGATGTCCGTCGGAATAAAAGCTCTCTGGCCGAAGGATATCCAGCACGATGGAAAGGGCGTCTTTGTCGAGCATCAATGCACCGAGCACAGCCTCTTCCAAGGGGAGCGCTTGCGGCTGCACCTTGGCAAAAGCCATATCAGCCTGATCCGGATACCCGCGGCGATTGCGGTTCCGTTGATCTGTAATTTTTTTTGTGGGGTTGTCTGCCATAAATTTCCTAAAACCTGTAATGATAACCACTTCTTGTGGATATTCATTCCCAACCACCAAAGCTAATCCTTATTTCACGCTATTCGAAATATGACTTTTGTGGAAAATCAAAAAAGTAAGGTGGAAAACGGGTTACTTTATCCACATCCCCGAAACAGACACTCGATTTTTAGCGCCTTTCGGCGGATGTGGAAAACTTTAGGGGTGATTTGCACTGTCTCTATAAACCATGCTCACCGAAAAAAGTGGAGCGCCGATTGTCGCTTCGCTTAATCGGCTGTGGAGTATTTCCGCCTTCCGGCGAAAATAGTGGAATGTCGGTGCCTTTGGCACCTCCGTGGAGGCGTTTTCCATTCAGCAAGCGCCCCTCCACAGCTCTTGCAGCGAGCTACTCCACGAAAAGGCCGCAGGCATTTTCATCAACTTGTGAGGCGCGCCAGCGCAAGCAAAACTCCACATATGAATTCTTAGGTTTTAATTTTGAATTTTGAATGAGAGTTCGCTTCGCGAAGGTTTAAACCGTTTGATGCGTTTAAAACGTTTAAAGCGTGAACTTATCGACCCTAGACACTAGACCGGGCGCAGCCCCTAGACTGCAATGCCGACAGGCCAGTTAGACCAGGCCAAAGGCCCTAGACTATCGAATTTTGAATGAGGCCACTATTCCACTACTAAGTAAAACCCTCGACCTGAGACCTTTTGCCAAAAATAATCCTGCTCCAACCCTCCCTCAATTAGCTGAAAAATCTTTTGAGTCATAGCTAGCTATTAATTTTTTCCGAATACCTAAAATCCTTTTTAGCTTATAAAGAATAATTTCAGAAATACCTGACAGGGCGTACTGTTGCTTTCCCCAAAAGATAAACGTGGATTTCCTGTTGATAAAATCCTCATTAAGGAATTTTACTTTTGAGGTAACAGAATACAGGTGAGCCAAAGACCGGGAGCAGGTTCCGAAGAGCACATAGGGCGTGCCATAACGTTTAAGCGCATAGGCCATAGAAAGCCAGATGAAAAAATTTAAAGCTGTTTTGGTACGCACTTCTTTTTTAATCCAAAAGCAGCAAATTTCAGTATATAAATCTTTGCTCTCCAGGGCCTGGTATAGCTTGTCATGTTTGTCTTCTTGGGCAAAAAGGGCAATGGTTCTGAAATTAGAATCTTTACCTAAAATATAGCCGCCAATTAATTCCTGATTTTTATATATCCCAAAAACCATGTTGTTTGGATTGTGCAAGTAGCTATCCGGAATAGGTAAACCAGAGGCTTTAGAATAGATTTCAGAAAAAGTTTCCAGCGATTCTGTAGTTCTCAATTGAACCATTTTTGGGAGAAAATTCATGGCACTAATTTTTTGGGGTTTAAATAGGGGGGGTTCTTCTTTGTTAACTGTGGACACAACAAAGGTATTGGCATAAGCCAGGTGGGGCTTCCACATATTGATGTGGCTCTATATGGAAGTAGTGCGGTAATAATAAGGCGTGTTTTTGTAAACCAAGCCTCGGAGAAACAAGGTGGAGCACCGATTGTTGCTTCGCTTAATCGGCTGTGGAGCATTTCCGCCTTCCGGCGAAAATGGTTGATTGTCGTCCGCCTAAGGCGGTCCGACGTGGAGGATTATTCCTTTCAGAAAATTATGCAAAGGACCGACCCGCCCTCCACAGCAATCCGCCTCAGGCGGAGAGCTACTCCACGAAAAGGCCGCAGGCATTTTCATCAACTTGCAAAGCGCGCCAGCGCGAGCAAAACTCCACTGACTAATTTTGAATGCTGATTGCTGAATGCTGAATTTTTAATTAGGTACTAACCCACAAGTGAATTCTTAAGTCTTAATTTTTAATTTTGAATGGTCTCTAACCCACTAACCCACTAACCCACTAACCCACTAACCCACTGAATCACAGGACCACAGGACCACAGGACAACAGGACCACAGGACCACAGAACCACTAACAAACTACCCCGCCCAATCCTCCCGATCCAAACTCCGATACTGAATCGCCTCCGCCAAATGTTCAATCAAAATGCGATCCGATCCACCTAAATCGGCAGCAGTGCGTGCTACTTTTAAGATGCGGTCATAAGCTCGGGCAGATAATTGCAAACGCTCCATCGCTTGTTTGAGCAGGATGGCACCGGCTTTATCGAGGGCACAAACTTCTCTGACCATCCGTCCCGACATCTGGGCGTTGCAAAAGATTTCTTCCGAATCAGCGAATCGACGCTCCTGTACTGCCCGGGCTTTTACAACCCGCTGCCCAATGTCTTTGCTCGATTCTGCCGGACGATCCTGACTGCTCAACATCTCGTAACTTACGGGTGTCACTTCGACATGCAAATCGATCCGGTCGAGTAGCGGGCCGGAGACTTTGTTGAGATAACGCTGCACCACACCGGGGGAGCAGACACAGTCTTTTTCGGGGTGGTTGAAATAACCGCAGGGACAGGGATTCATGCTTGCCACCAACATGAAATTGGCGGGGTAATCGACACTCAATCGGGCACGCGAGATCGTGACTTTGCGTTCTTCCATGGGTTGCCGCAAAACTTCCAAAACCGTACGTTTGAATTCGGGTAGTTCATCCAGAAATAATACCCCGTGATGCGCTAAAGAAATTTCGCCAGGCGCAGGTTGACTGCCGCCTCCTACCAGGGCTACATCGCTGATAGTGTGATGCGGCGACCGAAACGGACGGACCGCTACCAGCGAGGCATTCGATGGCAATTTTCCGGCTACGGAGTGGATCTTGGTGGTCTCCAGTGCCTCCCGAAGATTTAAGGGCGGCAGGATGGTGGGCATACGCCTGGCTAGCATAGTTTTACCGGCTCCCGGCGGACCAATCAAGATTACATTATGTCCGCCGGCAGCAGCCAGCTCTAAGGCGCGTTTGATCTTTTCCTGCCCCTTTACGTCTCCAAAGTCCTGCTCGAAATTGGATTGCGCAAAGGCAAATTCGTCGCGAGTATCCAGAATCGTAGGGTTAATGTCGCCCTTGCCCTGCAACACAGAAATGGCTTCACTCATATTTTCTACCCCATACACTTCGAGATCGTTTACAATGGCAGCCTCCCGGGCATTTTGCCGAGGCAGGATGATTCCTCGGAATTTTTCCTTGCGGGCCTGTATAGCCATGGGTAGCGCTCCGGTGATCGGCCGCAGTCCGCCATCAAGCGAAAGCTCCCCCATGATTACAAACTGGCCAATGGCTTCCAGTTCGGCCTGTTTGGTGGCGGCCAGAATACCCAGAGCAATAGGCAGATCATAACTCGATCCTTCCTTGCGGATATCTGCCGGAGCCAGATTTACAACCAGTTTTAATCGCGGAATTTTAAAGCCGATATTTCGGATTGCGGCGTCTATGCGTTCAAATCCTTCGCGGACCGCATTATCCGGCAAGCCTACCAGATGATAAAGATGTTTGTTGGGTGCTACGATGCCCCCGGCATTGACTTCTATGGTGATTGTTCGTGCATCCACGCCCTGTACGGCGCTGGCAAATGTTTTGATGAGCATCCTTTCCATTCTTAAATGACATAATAATAGCCCTGGTCCACGGGACCAATTACAAGGGCAGCCTGATTGAGGGAAAGGATGCTGGATTAGCACCACTAAGATAAAAAATCTCTGAAAAGCGCAGCCAAAAATTGAAACGTATTGTAGCAGCATTTTGCCAAAAACCAATTAGAATCCGTAGTTTTAATCTTTAAGGCTCCTTTGTCGAACATTCAGCCAGCTTAAAACATGCTATTGGGGCAGGTCCGGGAGAACTTGTTCCACACTTTATTTATCCATCAGCTCCATCCCTCATCGTTCCGGTTTTTAATCGGAGGATTAGGTGGAACTTTTTTGAAATTGAACACCCCATGTATTATCAGGTAATTCGTCTTGTTACCCTGTTGCTCTTTTGTTTTTGGGTAAACATAGGTTTTGGCCAACCATCCATCGAATTCAACTCCGCCGAGCCGCAGTACGTCACGCCTTGCGGACCAACAGTTACCTTTTCCCTGCTGATGGACAATGTCGGGGATGCCACCCTAAATCCCTCTACCCTGACACTCGATCTGCCCGATGGTATTAACTATATCCCCGGTTCGGTCACAAGTGCGATCCAGTCGAATATCTCAAACCTGAATATGCCGCAATTTTCCATTGCAGCAATACCAGCTTCCGGCGCTATCCTGTTGAATGTACAGGCGACTATCGATTGCTCCCTGCTGTCAAATGCCGATCCGCTAATCAACGACTGGACGATTTCCGGTGCTAACGGAAATTTTTCTTATCAGACTTCTCCATATAATATCAATCTCCCGGCCCTGGTGGTCTCCAATCTTCAAAACTTCGATTATCAGGGACAGGTGGGTGATATGTTTGTACGGTCCTTAACGCTTACAAATTCCGGATTCGGAGCTGTAAGTACAATTTATATAGAGGATGCTTTTCCGGCTCCAATTACGATTACCAACGGGAGTCCGGGGACTTTTCAGGTGCTGGGCAATGTAGCTTCCATTACCCTCGATGCAAGCGATTTTATGAGTATTGGTGATGGCGACGGATTCTTCGAACAAGGAGAATCCATTACGCTCAGCGAAAGCGTGACCATCCTCGATTGCCAACCCGGCGATAGTCAATGGGATATCGGATGGGGCTGTAATAATGAAGTGTGTGCCTCTGTTTTCCAGAATGCAGATGTAACTGTCTTGACGGAGTTGCCCTCCCTGGATTGGAACTTTAGTAATGTAGATTATGCAGGTTTTTGTTCGCCTGGCTCTGTCCTGATAACGGTAGTCAATAATGGCAGCGGAAGTGGCAACATGCCAAACGCATTTAATTTGGTTTTGGAGCCGGGTATGGCTGCTCCGGGGCAAAATGTGCTTCCGGGGCACACCTCCTGTATCCAACTGACCAACTTCAGTATAAACGGCCAGACTATATCCTCCGATACGATAAATTTTGATGGCTATGGCCTGAGCTTGTCTGATCTCCTGAGTGATCCCGATGGTCCCGGCGGACTAAGCGACCTCGACAATGACGGCCAGTTTGACGACCTGCCATTTGGCGAGGCTTTTCAACTCCTGGCCGAAGTGGTTGTTGATCCCGATTGCCTGGGTGCCGAGTGCATCCCGCAAATAGAACCACTGGTTTTTAAATTCAAACACTATTTTGAAAACCAGTGTGGATTGGCCAGTGCGGCACAGATCGTCGACGACTCCTACCTGTATGAATTGCCAAATCTGCAGCTTGCAGATAATCTCCAAACCGAATACGGAGCCAACGAGATCGTAAACAGCCTCTTCGTTTTTGAACGGGAATTGATCGGCTATGACTGCCCCAATGGTACCCTGGAAATGACGGTTGAACTACCGCCGGTTATGGAGCTTCCTGTCGGTGCAGTGCTCACAATAAATGGCTCCCCGATCGCTTTTACCCAATTGGGCAACACCCTGAATTTTAGCACAAATCTGCTGGATTTTACCCTAAATATTCCCCTGGTGACTATATGTGATTCCACTTTCGTGGAATTGGCAAACTTCCCCTGTGCCATTGTTTCCCCAACGCCATCCGTGCATCAAATCCAGTTTACATCTCAGTATTTTTGCGATGCAAATTGTACCGATCCGGTTGATATTTTCTGCGGAAGTTCCAAGTCCTTTATAGTGCGCTGCGAAAATGATTTAGTTGTTCCGCCGGAAGGAATTTCTGCTTATGAATTTCAAACAACGCGAAGGTCTATGGGCTGGACAGACGCCAGCCTTTCCACGAAAGTGGACCCCCTCAGTCCCGGCCTGGAGCTCAGTCGCGCCATGGTTTTTGATACCGTGCGTTTTCAGGTAGCTGCCCAGGTCTATGGTTTAGGAAACTACAACAACAGCCAGTATTACCTCTTTTATTTCAACGATTCAGATAATCCATATTTTGAATACATCGATGGATCGCTGACCTTTTACGATCAGGAGACCAACAGTTATACGAGCTGCACCTTTGCACCCAATAATGTGGTGGATCAGAATGGGGCACATTCCATGACCTTCGATATGGCAAATCTGTTTTCGCCGGGAAGCTGCCTGCAGGGACTCAATATCACGGCAGGCGATAGCATCTTTGTCGATTTTGATGTCGTAATGTTGGATAATCTGCCGGCTTCCATCACCCCGGTTGGTGGATTGAATTCCGGTTTCCTCTTTGATTATAATGGCGAAATGCTGAGTTGTAATGAGGTGCCTGCCATACTCGAATTGATTGATCCGGGTTATGTTTTTGAGGTGTCTCTGCTTACAACCCAATCAGCCTGTGATACCCTGGTTTTTGAAACACGTTTGTTGCAGGGACGAAATTCTACCGGACTCTTAGATCCTTTCCCGTTTGAAGTGCGGCCCTATGCCCGTTTTGATTCGCTCACCTTCGAGTTTCCCGACCATATTATTTATGTGCCGGGTAGTGCAGCTGTGGTTTACGAGACCCGCCCCGATATGACAGCAGGCGGCCCGATTCAACAAGTCACAACACCCATTTCCGACCCGCTTATAACAGGGATTCCCGGAAATCAGCTGCGATTGGATTTTCTGGATACACCGGATTTTCCGACGGTGGATATTGTGAAAGGAAACACCCTGAATAATTTTCAATTCAAGGCCTTTCCGATTTGTATGACTTTCGGGGATATTGATTACCACGTGGAGGTACACTTCACCAACCACCTGTATTCGGAAGCGAATAGCGCACCTGTACTTAGAACCGTTGATCCGAGTGAGCTTTACTCGCTCGGGAACAGGACACTGAATGTGTTGGATCCGATTTTTTATGGCGAGACCGATACGGCTACCTGGACAATCGAACTTTGCAACACCCCTTTTGGGAATGATACACCACTGAGTATTCCAAATAGTTTTATAGTGCTGGATTTACCGGCCTCCGGTGTTGATTTGGTCGCGTTTACAGATGTTAGTGATCCAAATAATCCGGTCGTTTTCCCATTTGCGCCTTTTGGCTCAAATGGAGATTATATCGTGTACCTCGGCGATATTGCGGCCAACAACTGCGGACTCTACGAATTAACAACAATCTATACCTCCTGTGATCCGGTTGAAATTCCGATTCTTTATGATTTTAATTGTGCTGGATATCCCCAGGATTCTACAGAGCTTATGACGGTTTGTCAGCCGAGCACACTTACAGAAACCCTCCAGATTATCCCGCAAAGTGCTGCCCTACAAATCAATATGGTTACCACGCCTCCAAATCCGGTTGATCTGTGTACGCCGCTGACTTATGAATTATTGGTCATAAATACACAGGCGGGTAGGGCCTTTGATATAAATGTGTTGTTGGAATTACCCGCCATCGGCTTGTATATCGAGCCCGGTTCTTGTGAATGGCAATATGGCAATGCCGGCTTCCAGGTCATCCCCGATCCTGTTCAGATCCCGGGTACAGATCAATATGTCTGGGAAATGGATCTGATCTCCAATGCGCTGGCAAATCTGGGACTCGCTGGTGTTGGCCAAAGCCTGCCTACGGAATTCCGAATTCGATTCCAGGTTCAAACGGATTGCTCCTTCGAAAACCTGTCGCTTCTGTCCTATCTCGCCAGCTGGGAAAATGCCTGTACAAGTACAGGTGAAACACCAGCTTTTTTCACACCTCTAATTCAGGTAGCCGGAGTGCCGCTAAGCTTTAATACATATACCCTTGGATTTAATGGGCCGCCTATTCAAAATTGTGCACCTGGTGTTCCCTATACTGTAGAAATTATTAATGAGGGCATAGACACTACGACCAGTTCAGAAATCATCCGAATTGAAGTGGATCCAGCTTTGGATTATGTGCCCGGTAGTTTTCAGAATGTGTTTAATATACCCGGAGGTGGAGAACCCGTAAATTATATCTTTAACGGACTGCGCTACCTGGAATGGTTTTTACCCGACGGCGTAAATCCGGGAGAAATCATCAGTTTTAATATCGAACTCTTCACACTTGTTCCGGAAGATTTTTCCTGCGATCAGACCGATGTGGGATTAAAATTGCTGGATTCGGCGAATATTCCTTGTCAATCAGAGCCAGGTGGTACTTGCGAACTGGAATTTGCGCAGGCAGACGCATCTTTTGAAATAAATGTGGAGGCAGCTTCCTACTTTATCACATTTGATGATGCCGTGAGCGAGCCGTTTGATTTTAATTCGGAGTTATATACAATGACCTACACTTTAATAAATTCCGGCAGCCTCAGTGGTGCCGGATTATTGAATGTAGAGTTCTATTTTGATGTCAATTTCAGTGGCCAGTTTGAATTAGGTACAGATGTTTTTGCCGGACAAAATGGATTCGACGGAAGTCTGCTCGGACCGGGTATGGATACAACCCTGGTGTATTCCAATACGGTTGATGTAGCGAATACTTGTTTTGATATTATAGCGGTGCTTTCAGGTGACGGAAATCCATGTATTTGCGCTTCCGCGGAAGCTATTTATAAAATTCTGCCTTTAGAAAATTCCGGATCTTCCGACACGCTTTGTTTTGGGCAAACGGTTCAGGTTGGAGGCCTGACACAATTGGGATACACTTATGAATGGATTCCCGATACCTATGTTTCCGATCCCTCGATTTCGAATCCGGATTATTCTTATACTGGCCCCTTCCCTTCCGGGAATGTTTATACGGATACCCTGATCATACATACTACCAGACTAGGTGGATGTGAGGCCTTTGATACCCTGTTCATGAGCTCCACCTTGTTGGAAGCAACCATTGACCTCACTTCCGATTTTAATGGATTTGGCGTGAGTTGCCCGGGGGCATCCGACGGAAGTGTGGAAGCTGCATTACTTGGAGGCATAGCACCTTATGATTGGGTCTGGAATCCCGGTTTGTCAAATGATTCTTTACAATCCGGATTGGCGGCAGCTTTATATGAACTCACCGTTACCGACGGACTAGGCTGCGAAGCCCTGGCCTCTATCCAACTAATTGAGCCACCTGTGCTAAACAATGCCTTTGTGGTACAGGATTACAACGGTTTTTCAGTAAGCTGTTTTGGAGCTGCCGATGGTTTGGTTGAGTCGATCCCGGCCGGTGGTGTCGGTGGGTACTCCTGGCAATGGAATCCGGGACTGGATGAAAACCCGCTGGATAATCTCTCGGCAGGAGACTACTACCTGACCATTACGGATGACAACGGTTGTGAATTTCTGGATACCATCGCGTTAAACGAGCCGCCGCTGCTGGATCTTCAGGCGGTGACATCTCCTATCCTGTGCGCAGACGGAAGCAATGGGACAATTGATTTGATGGCTACAGGAGGAGTGGGTCCCTATTCCTACCTCAGTAATGGGTTTGACCCCGATTACACCATCAACGGCCTGAACATGCCGGGCTCGTATGATATTTTGATTTCTGATGCTAATGGCTGTGAAGATTCGACGGAAGTCGTAGTCGGTCAGTTGATATCCACCTTTGAGCTGAGTGCTGAGCCGGTTCTTTGTCCGTCGGGCAATGAGGGTAGTATTTGTGCTGTTGCGGTGGATGCCTTCTCGCCATACAGCTATTCCTGGCAAGGAGGTGGTATCGATTCCTGCCTGACTTCCCTGACCGCCGGAAACTACCAGGTGACGATTACCGATGGCAATGGCTGTACTTATACCCTTGCCGAAATACTCGACCAGCCTGATCCCTTTCAGGTAACTTTTGACGCAGCAGATGTCAGTTGTTTTGGAGGTGCCGATGGCAGTCTGTCAGTACTTACAACAGGAGGTACCGGTCCTTACCTGTACGAATGGCCAGGTGGCTTAACCGGTTCGGTTGCTTCCGGATTGCCAGCCGGAAATTATTCGATGACCTTAAGTGATTCGCAGGGCTGTACCTTTGAAGAAACAGGAACCGTTGGTACGCCTCCAGAGATCACTATTAGCCTTTCGGCGGAAGATATTACCTGTCATGAGGGAGGGGACGGGTCTGTTTCGGCAAATGTAAATGGTGGTTCTGCACCCTATACCTTAAACTGGAGCAACGGTCAGAGTGGCAGTCCGATTATTGAGCTGGAGGCTGGGTTATATCTATTGACAGTGACCGACCAAAATGGCTGTCTGCAATATGCGGAGACAGAGCTGATGCAACCGGTTTACCCGGATGCCTTCTTCCAACAATTTGATATTACCTGCTTTGGCTTTGGCGATGGCCAGATAGAAGTGGATAGTCCGCTTGGAGCGGATTACTCGTATAGTCTGGATGGCAATACCTTTCAATCGGGTACCAGTTTTGGCGCTTTAGAGCCTGGCACTTACACCCTGTACATTCAGAATCCGGAAGGCTGTATTTATACCTATCCAGCTTTCCTGACCGAACCTGCAGAGGAGCTGATTTTTGTCTCCCCCGACACCAGTATCTATCTCGGAGAATCGGCAAATATTACGGCATATAGCCTGATCGACAGCCTCGATTTCCTTTGGACTCCGGCCTTTAGCCTGGAATGTCCGGACTGTGCTTCCACGGATGCGACGCCTTACGTGACCACAGAATATCTGGTGACGGCCATTTCCGCAAAGGGATGCATCGATGAAAAAGTTGTAACGATTCGCGTGCTGCTGGAGGAAGATGTATTTATCCCAAATATCTTCACGCCGGACCTCGACGGAATTAATGATGAATTCCTGATTTTTGCCGGCCCGAGTGTTTCCAGCGTTTCTTATTTAAAGATTTTTGACAGATGGGGCGGGCAGGTATTTGAAGGAACAAATTTAGCGCCCAATGATCCGCAGCAAGGCTGGGATGGCACCACCCGCGGACAGTCTGCAAATCAGGGAGTTTATGTATATCTGGCAGAGGTGGAATACCTGGATGGTAGAAAAGCGTTCTTTAAAGGAGATGTTACCCTGATCAGGTAGTCGGTTGATTTATAAATTCTAAAAAGCGTTTTAGAATTTTCCGGCTTTGTTTGGCAGCTTCAAACATGCCCATGTGGTTGCATTTTGGCAGGATGTCAATAGAGCTGATAGCTGGTAAGTGTGTCTGCTCCATGCTGACTTCCGTTGGAATGACAGTCTCTTCTGCACCAATTATAAATTGAACCGGGCAAGGGATGGTTTTTAATACATCAGTGCGGTCGGGCCGGTCGCGCATGGCTTCCAGTGCATTGATAATTCCTTCAGGAGCAAAGTTGGAGCCCTTGTAAATGAGCCGATCCAGAATGTATCGATGACTACTGAGGTAGAGCGGATAAAAGAGGTCTCCCAACAACTGTTTGACATAAAGTTGGTGGCCGTTTCGATTGATAAACTCGATCCCCTTTTCTCTGCCTGCTTTTTTATCTGCAGAGTCAGCTAGTGCGTGCGAATGAAAGAGAATCAATCCGTTTACGCGCTCCGGCTGTTGTTCGGCCATAGCCAGGCTTACATAACCGCCCATGGAGTGTCCGAGGAGAACAACTTCTTTGTGACCAAGCTTATCCAAAAATCCCCAGAAAATAGCGGCCATCTGATCGATAGATGCATTTTCGAGTAGGGGAGAATCACCAAATCCGGGGAGATCAGCCAGGATGAATTGATGGTCTTCATCTTCGAGCGGTTCCAGGAATTCATCCCAGACAGAACGGTCTTCGCAGAAACCGTGCAACAATAAAACGGGCCTTCCTTTTCCGATGGTTTCGTACCCAATGGGTTGGCCGTTTACCGTTAATTGTTCCATTCGTTGTCAGTCGTAATTGATGGTGATATAAATCAAAGGTAGTATTTCTATGGAAGTGTACTGCCTCCTGTTCGGATCAAATAATTTTGTCTAGCTCCCGATCATAAACCGGGGCCAATTGCTTCCAGTCATAGCGGCTCACAAAAAGCCTGTAAAAATCGTATTTCCGGATCGCTTCTACCTGCTTTAAGGCCCGTTCAGTCTTAAATAGGAGTTCTTCATAATCGGAAAACAGATTTTCCGAATGTAGGTTCAGGTCCAGGTGTTCGGGGAATGCGAGGCGATTAGGCAGGATAGGGTAGTTATTGCAATAAATAGCTTCAACCGTACTGCCGCCAAAGAAGTCTTGTTGGCTGCTTACCGGGAGAATATCGGCCTGCCAAAGTAATCGAGCATACTCCGATCTGGATTTTGCATAACCCCAATGTAGTAAACGGGAGGCCAGTCGCTCTCGGGCCTGACTAAAAATCGGGGGTTGTTTTTTGTACTCTTCGCCTAATACAATGAGTCGAAAATCATGTCCGCGATCTGCCAAATCAAAGCAAAGTCTGAAAAAAGTGTCCGGATCTTTATCGTATTCCCAACGGTGATTCCAGAGTAGGATCGGGGAGTCTGTTCGTTCCGGTTTGTCTTCGATATCCAATTCCTGCAGGGGCAATCCCAGCCAACGGGTATGCGCTTTTTTTTCAATTTCCGGAATGCGGTGGAGCGATTGAAAATCCGGATATTTCTTTAAAAAACCGGGAAGTGCGTCGAGGAAGCTCATTCGATGAAAATCGGAATTAAACCAAATAACATCAGCTGCCAATGCTGAGGTAAAATTGATAAAACCATATTGCTCATTGCGCTCAACAATCTGATCATCCGGCGACCAGGGATAGGTGATCTGGTTCTCATGAAAATACAGCATTACCCTCGGCCTTTTTTTTCCTTCTTTTTGCCAAAGTGCCAGGAAAGTGGTGAGATCCAGCATGTCGGAAACCAGGATCAGATCGGGGTCAATGGGTAGTTGCAGCGCCTTTTCGGCCAGGGATACTGCCGCCCCAAACATCCGCCATTTCCAGTGCCTTCCGGGAAGCGACAAAATCTCTATGTCGTGCCGACTTTCTTTTTGCAGGCCTTCTGCCCATTGGCGATGACTACCTGCAAAGAAGGGTTCTACCAAAAGTACTTTCATAGGGCTAAATTTAGAAAAAGTCCACCGGAGCAGGGGGAAGAAAAATAAAGGACAGATTGGCTTTGGATTATTGCTTCTTGCATGATGGCAAATAGAGGTTACAGTCTATAGGTTATAGTTTAGAGATTATAGTTTAGAGATTATGTTGTGGCTGGGTGCTGCCGCTACATTCTCGCACTTTTTTCCTACGGATCTCCTAATCCACAAATGCCGGAAATTAAAAACCACATCAGAATACCCCTCCATATTTAAAGAAATACGATTAGCGCCCTATTCAGAATAGAGGTGTTCAAGCATTTGTATATCTTTACGAATGCCGACCAATCGGTTAAAAAAAGGTGATCATGTCCGGGTTTATAGACCTCAGTAAACAGATGGCTACGATAGAAGAACTGGAACGGCAGTTGAATCTGAAACAACTGCAAATAAATCGCTTATTGACTATTACGCAGGCGATCAACAGCAATGTGTCATCTTCTGGCTTATTTGATATGTATTCCTCTTTCCTGAGTTGGGAAATGGGTGTTGATCGTATGGCGCTTTTTTTCAAAAAGGGAAATGAATGGAGTTGTACGGCCTCCTCCGGACTGGAAAAAATACCGGCTGCATCAAGTTTGAAAACGCAGTTGGAAACCTTTACCCGGCTGGCTAATCTGGATGGTGTAGATCATCCCTTTTTTCAGCAGTTTGATGTAGTGGTACCTGTAAGACATAAGGATACGGCATTGGCTTATGCCTTTATCGGCGGCTTTTCGGAGGATGAGGACATGTACAACAAGGTGCAGT
>JAGQWR010000083.1 GCA_020437105.1 Saprospiraceae bacterium | reverse complement strand
TCAGCGCCTTTTTCTTTTTGGCCAGCATTCCGCAAGGAAAAACCCAGCCATCTGATTTTGGAATAGGCGTGCAGTTGGGTTCGCCGACTGGTTTAAGTTTGCATTTTGCCGCGCAAAACAGTCCGAGTTATGACCTATTACTAGCCTGGGATTTGAATGACTACCTCTTTGCCAACCTGCATTTTATGTACCAAAAAGCCTTTAGCGGCACACCGGATTTTCACTGGTTTTACGGTCCCGGTGTTTTTGGAGGAATAGAAGGCGATTGGAGTGGGCCAAAGAAAAACCTGGAGGGCAAATTGTATTTAGGTGTCAGTGGCACGATTGGTTTAGGGTATTATTTTGACCAATTTCAGATTTATGCCCGAATCACACCCCGCTTACAATTATTAGAGAAAACCTCCGGTGGTTTTGGTGGCGGCCTGGGATTCCGGTTTTATTTATAGGCTTTCTGTTAAGGGATGAAATAATCAATAAGTCTTCGCTCTCTAAACTTGCATTCTTGTTCTATAGAACTTGCGAGTCCTATAGATTGCCGGACTTCACCTATGAGTAGATCGTAGTCGATTACAAATTGAAAATATGTATCACCACAAACATTAACAGGATCCCCATTAGGGAAGTAAAATGTTCTCTGGTGCTGGATAGTTTCAAAGGAACCTGCTACAAGAGTTAAGGCAGAATCAGGTTTAGTCATCTGATCAAAATAGCTATAGCTGGATGGGTAAGATCCCGTTTGGAGCGTATCGGAGAAATTTTGATGAGCGTAAAGCACTTTTCCGTCAGGCCCAACAATATAGCCCAGGGAATCTCTTTTCAGGATTACTTCCGGTGAATTTGTTCCGAAGAAATAATCGTGATAGACTATATATTCCTGGCCATTAACAACAGAATCGCCAATTACAAAAACACTATCCAGATAGTTGAGTGGAGTTTCAGTCCCATTGCTATCTATACTAACCCATTCGTAAATCCAATAGGAGCCTGGGATATCAGGAAGAGTAAAAAAAATTTCAGGAGGATCAATCGGATCCTCGCAAATTGCCGGAAGATTCTCTTTTGTACATGAGCAATAAACAATCAGGATTAAAATGAGTGTTCGGGTAAAGGTTTTCATAGACACGAAACGCCTCGAACATCACAATTGTATATTTTAACAGAAAATGATACTGTTAAATAAATTTAGGTTGATCCTAAGGCTGTTATTTTTTTCAAAAAATATGCAGCAGAAGGACATTCCTTATTTTCAGATGCACGGGTGATCGTGAATCCTCTGTCTAAAAACTTCTTAGCTAGTGCAGGTTTGGAAAATGTTGATTTACGCTGCCGACTCTTGTTCATTGCAGTCATAATATACTTAAAGGGATTATCAATATTTTCAGGATTTCTTGAGCCTGAATTTGTTCCCGTTATTAATTTCATGGTTTCCTTGCATGCAATAAACCAAGCCTCCAATTCTTTTTTGGGGATAATGATTAAAATCTCAATATCAGATTTGATATGTGATTGAACCTTTTCCTTAATCGAAGTAAAACAGGGTGCATTATCGTAATCTGTAAGAATCAAGATATGGGTTGCTCCTTTTTCAATCAACTGATAGATAAATCCATCCAACTGATTATTTAGCAAATTGCCTTTCCCACCAGCATTTATAACCTTAGAAACAAAAGAGATTTGTTTATCACTTAAAAGACATCGAAACATTTGAGAAGACAGCAAAACAGTCTCTGATTCTCCCTCCCCGATCATCCCTAATTTTACCACGGTACTCCTCCTCCTAGGGCATTGCTCAGCCAGGCTTGATCCATATCCAAACCATGCATATTATAATTTGAGGAAAATTGTTTTGCAATAGTTCTGCCTTCAACTTTATCAATCAAAACCAATTCTTGTGGTTCTAATTCCTTTACAATCGTTTGGGAGTGGGTATTTAACCAAATGGTATGTCCGAAGTTTTCACAGGCTAGCCTGAAAAACTCGACCATTTGTTTTTGCACGTAGGGATTCAAGCCGTTTTCCGGCTCTTCGATGCAAATAAATTGTGGCTCATCTGATTGGTAAACGACTGTTAATAAAGCAAGGATGGCCTTGGTGCCATCTGAGATTAAATCGGCACTAAACCAGGTTTCGGTATGTTTTTCTTTGATGTAAAATTTACTATCTCCGTCTAGCCCTTTTTCAATTTTTATGTTTTCAAATTCTGGAATGAGGAGACTTAACCAATTGAGTACTTCTTCTTTTATTTCTGAATTTTGAAGGATGCGATCTAAGACTTTGCCTAGGTTGCTGGCGTCTGGGCTTAATTTTATATTACCTGTATTTTTTGATCTGACTACATTAGATTTATCCACAAATAGCCGATTAAATCCAACTTGAAACTCTGTATGAGCTTTAATCCGTTTTGCTCTTTCATTTTCGTCCGGGGGGTATTCCCAAAAATCGGTTCCCTCATGGCTTATTGCACCAATGAAAGTGTCACCATTGCTTTTAGCGTAAAAAAGGTATTGGAGTCCAATAGTGTTCTGTTCTACAAGTAGTGTGATTTCAATTTTAGGTCTCTTATTAGTAGGTTTTATTATTTCACTTTTGGCAATTCTTTTATTCAAAAAACATTCTATTCCTCCAAATGCATCGTAAACTGAAGAAAGAAAGTAGTTTTCAATGGCTTCTTCGCTGTCTTCAATTGTATTAGGTTTATCATATCCTGAACCAACATAAGCTACAGACATCGCCAAAAACTGCAAAGCCTCAAAAATATTTGACTTGCCCGTCCCATTCGCGCCAGCGAAGACACAGAAGTTGGGGATATTGGTCAATTCAAAATCAACCAGCGACTTGTAGTTATTGATATATAATCGATCAACCATAGTCTTGTAAGATAAGAAAAACCTAGCCCTTTTTCACCGCATTCCAAGTCTGATACAAAGTCTCCTGCTTCGGTCGATCGGCAGGGACTTCGCTCAAAGGTTCAACTTCCCGGAGGCTCTCATGTAATTCTTTGGGAAGCCGCTGATATAGTTCGGTGCCTTTGGTTTTCCAGGAAATCATGTCATCGCTAACCTCCCGGATAATCTTGCCGGGATTGCCGACAACGAGGCTGCGTCGCGGAATGATCTCATCTGCTTTAATGAATGTCAGGGCACCCAGGATACATTCGTCGCCAATTTCGACGCGATCCATGATCACCGAGTTCATGCCAATCAGGCAATTTTTGCCGATCGTCGCTCCGTGTATGATAGCGCCATGACCAATATGTGCCCCTTCTTTGAGGCGCACCGTTACACCGGGGAACATGTGGATGGTGCAATTTTCCTGCACATTACAACCATCTTCGATGATAATTTCACCCCAGTCTCCTCGTATAGCAGCACCGGGGCCAACGTAAACGTCGGCCCCGATGATGACGTTGCCCGTAACAACTGCCTGTGGATGCACAAAGGCAGAAGGATGGACAACAGGTATAAATCCTTTAAACTCGTAGGTCATCAGTCTGAAGAAAGGTAAGACAATAGACGCAGGATCTCAATGTACAGCCACACCAAGGTGATGAGTAAGCCCATACCGGCAAACCACTCCATATAGGCAGGGGCTCCGGCTTGTGCGCCTTTTTCAAAGAAATCAAAATCCAGCAGCAGGTTGAGGGAAGCGATCGCAATGATCACCAGGCTAATCCCAATCCCCATCAGGCCTCCTTCGTGCAGGAATGGCAGATTAACGCCAAACATGCCTAAAATCCAGCTAACCAGATACACTACTACTACTGCTCCAGTGGCCATGATGACGCCGGAGCGGAATTTTTCTGTTACTTTGATAATCTCCATTTTATACAAAAAGAGCATCAGGAACAGCAATGCGAAAGTCAAACTGACTGCATTGAAGATGATCCCATCCATCAGGCTTGCATACATGGCTGTAACAGATCCTACAAAAAGGCCTTCAACTGCTGCATACATGGGTGCCAGATAAGGCGACCATTCTTTTTTAAACACACTAAAGAGCACAATACCCAATCCACCAAAGAGTCCTCCGTAGAAAAACAAAGTCGATGGATTCATATAGGAGTATGCAGAAGTCAGGAGCAGTATCACAAACAGGATCATACTTTTGTTGATCGCGCCCTGTACGGTCATTTTCTCCTGATAGATCAACCCATCCGCGCCAGCGGATTGGCTTCCCTGCAATGCCCGTTCATTCATGACCGGGTTATGAGATTGAAATAAATTACTTCGTCTAGCCATTTTTTTTCTTTTGGTTTGCGAATGAAAAATAGGGTTTTATTTTTAATTCCACTCAATCTTTCGATGTAAGTCCCTCCCTACCCGATCAGACACGTTCTAATATAACCGCATAGCCCTGGCCTACGCCAATGCACATAGTTACCAATGCATAACGCAATTTCTTCTGTTGTAGTTCTAAAGCGGCACTCAGTAAGATGCGTGCGCCGGTCATGCCGAGCGGATGGCCGATAGCAATTGCCCCGCCATTCGGATTGATCCGGGGATCATCGTCTGCCAATCCGAGGGCTCGTGTACAAGCCAATACCTGCGCAGAGAATGCCTCATTCATTTCAATGATATCCATATCCTCCAGGGTCAGGCCTGCTCTTTGCAGCGCTTTCCGCGAAGCGCCTACCGGACCAATACCCATAATCCGGGGTTCCACCCCGACAACACCAGTCGATATCATACGAGCCAGCGGCTTTAGGTTATGATCTTTGATGGCCTGATCTGAAGCGACCAGTAATGCGGCGGCTCCGTCATTCAAACCGGAAGCATTTCCGGCGGTAACAGATCCACCAGCCTCCAGCGATTTGAATGCCGGTCGTAAGCCTGCCAGTCCTTCTAAAGTGGTAGATCCTCTTGGAAACTCATCCTGGTCAAACAGGATAGGGTCTTTTTTTCGTTGTGGAATTGAAACAGGTGTTATCTCCATGGCCAATCGACCGGATTCCATCGCAGCCTTGGTTTTCATCTGCGACCAATAGGCAAACTTATCCTGATCTTCGCGGCTGATGTTATATTTTTCGGCCAGGTTCTCGGCTGTATTCCCCATGCCATCGGTGCCGTAAAGCTCCTTCATTTTTTTATTGACAAAGCGCCAGCCAAAGCTACTATCATGCATTTCAGCGTCGCGGCCAAAAGGAGTTGAAGTTTTAGAGATCACCCAGGGGCCGCGGGTCATGTGCTCCATACCGCCGGAGATAAATAAATCTCCGTCACCAGCCATAATAGCCCGTCGGGCATGCACCGCAGCCGACATCCCGGAAGCGCACAGTCGATTAACTGTTTCGCCAGGTACGGACCAGGGCAAACCTGCCAACAGGGCAGCCATGCGGGCTACGTTTCGATTGTCTTCTCCTGCCTGATTGGCGCATCCTAAAATCACGTCATCAATACGTTCCTGATCCAGATTTGGGTGTCTTGCTAAAAGCGCACGAATAGCATGTGCTGCCAGATCATCTGCTCTTATCGGAGCAAGTGTTCCGCCAAAACGGCCAATCGGTGTTCGGATTCCATCAATTATATAAGCGTTTTGCATTGTCCAGTGGTTCTGTTGGTTAGTTGGTTAGTTGGTTAGTGGGTGATCCTGTGGTCCTGTGGTCCTGTTGTTCTGTGGGTTCTCATTAAAAATTAAAAATCAAGACTTAAGAATTCGATTGTGGTTCTGTGGTCCTGTTGTTCTGTGGTCCTGTTGTTCTGTGGGTTCTCATTAAAAATTAAAAATTCAGCATTCAAAATTATTCAATCGTTTTCCCATTCCTGCGATTTTCGATATACTGTTCCTTTAAAAATGGCGACCAGATCCTGATTTTGGTTTGTAATCTCCACCCGATACCAGGCTACCCGGTTGGATAATTTATCCAATTTCGCGGAAGCGGTGAGCACATCACCTTCAAAAACCGCCTGAGTATGCGAAATACTGGTCTCTATAGAAACAGCATGACGCCCATGAGAGTTGGATGCAAAAGCGAAAGCACTGTCTGCCAGGCTGTAGGTGATCCCGCCATGAGCGATACCAAAGCCATTCAGCATTTCATTTCTTACCGTCATTCGGATAACGGAAATTCCTTCCCCATCTTCTAAACGCTCGATTCCCAGCCATTGACTGAAATAGTCTTTGGCCATCATGGCGTCAACGACGCGTACAGGTAGTGGTTTTTCAGACATATTATCGGATAACTAATTTTTCCAGCTTGTATTTGCCTTCCTGGTCCATAATTCTCAAAAAATAAACGCCTGTGCTCAATTCAGGAAGAACAAAAGAATCTCCGGAAAATACTTTCCCAGTTGAGATTAAGTGTCCATCCAGTGTACTAAGCTGGACCTCATATTCGCCGAAAGGCTCAAAAAATACAACACCGGAGTTTGGGTTGGGGAAGCATTGAATATCCAGTGTTGAAAGATTACTTGTTCCCCAAATAATTCCGATTTGAACAAAGTAGGTTTTATTACTCACTACTTGCCCCGGCTCCATACCTCCTGCGATAATTGCGCCAGACATTCCTAGATTGTCCATAAGCCCAAATCCGCGAAGATCCATAACAGGCAATGAATTGACGAAATCATCTCCAACGAGTTCCCCGGTACTATAAAATTCATAAGTCACAAAATCATCACTTGGTTCAACTCCACCGGTGCCATTATAATCAATGCCGTTATAGTTATAAGTAAGATCAGCCCCAAAGACCCAGGTAGGCTGTCCATCGGTATTTTGCAAAACGATTCCGCGATAAATTTGGGCTTCCTCTGCCTCATAACCAGACCAGGTAATATCTGTCGGATCATCGGGATTGATATAGCCTTTGCGGAAAAAACTGACCGGAGGAAAAGCCGGGTTACAGCAAGCATCGGAAGCGCCTCCTGCATAGTACAAGGTATCACCAATGATTGTACCGGTCGCCCCGAATACCCGGTAGTCATTTGAGCTTGGAACAGAGGTGCCAAACTCCCATGTGTTTTCTGTGGGATTAAAAATCTGGACAACTGCCACATTACCATTATTGCTCCAGCCGGTGACGACAAAGATCAGACTGTCTTTCCAAACAGCTTGTACATGATCGTCGATGGGCAGCAAACAGGGTGCAGCATCGGGTAAATAGCTGTTTGTTTCCGGATCATAAACATGCACTTCATCGAAAGAGCTTTCATTGCCATTCGAAAACACCTCATAGCCTCCGATAATATAGATCTTGTTTTTGACCGTACTTGCCCCGGCAGCTATACGACCATTCCCGGAAGGGAGCGGATCAATGGCTTCCCAGATATCATTGGCCACACTGTATCGCCAGGCCTTTTTATGGATACCGGAATAGAGTTTGGTACTGTCCAGTCCGGCGAAAGAATACACATATATCTCCCCATTCACACTCCCCTGTGTAACAGCATTATTGGTTACAGCTTCCGGCATGGAAGCTAATTCGTTGAAAAACAACTGGGCATTTAAACCCATGCTGCTTAAAAGAATGAAAAGCACTACTAAAATTCTCATCCATAAAATGTTTTTCCTTCCCGTGCCATTTTCCGCAACAGCGGACTACAGCGATAGCGATCTTCCTGGTATTCTTCCGTCAGACGATCCATCGTGTCAACGCAGTGTTGAATCCCTTTCTCGTCGGCCCAAGCAAGTAACCCTTTCGGGTAATTTACGCCCTTGGTCATGGCCAGATCTATATCATCACGGGAAGCGATTTTCCAATAGAGGGCGTCAGCGGCCTCATTGATCAGCATCACCAGGATGCGCCAGAAAATATTTTCGCCCAGTTCTTTATCCTGATTGGGTGCTGGTTTCTCCGAGCCCTCGCTATAATCATAGTAGCCTTTTCCGGATTTCCGTCCGAGGTAGCCTGCTTCCGACAAACGTTTTTGGGTAAACGATGGCCGATAGCGGGGGTCGTTATAAAAAGCGTGAAAAACTGTTTCGGTGACCTTGTAATTCACATCGTTGCCGATGTAGTCCATGAGTGTAAACGGTCCCATTCGGAAGCCGCCGATCTCGGTCATGGCCCAGTCGATTGTTGCAGCATCTGCCATTCCTTCATCATAAATACGGAGGGCTTCTCCATAGAATGGTCGGGCTACGCGGTTGACTATAAAGCCGGGGGTATCTTTTGTTAAAACGGTGATTTTGCCCCAGTCCTGCATCAGCTTTGTTGCCGTTGCAACGACCCCCGGATCTGTTTGGATAGCCGGAATGACTTCAACCAACTTCATCAAGGGTGCCGGATTAAAGAAATGGAGACCTAATACCCGTTCGGGTTTTTTACAGGCTGCTGCGATGGAGGCAATGGAGAGTGAAGATGTATTGGACGCCAGAATGGCATCGCTTTCAAGCACATCTTCCATTTGCTCAAAGACGGCTTTTTTGATTTGGAGGTCTTCAATAATGGCTTCAATCACCAAATTGGCATCTGCCATATTAAAGATACTATCTACGTAGGTAATTCGATTTTGAATGGCCTCTGCAGTCTCGGTTTCAATCCGTTTTTTTTCCACCAGTCGGTCCATGACCTTCCGCAGATTCTTCTTTGCCCGTTCGAGGGCGGTTGGATTGTTGTCGTATAAATAGACCTGATGGCCGGCGGTAGAAGCTACCTGTGCAATACCGGCTCCCATGGAGCCGCTACCAATTATTCCGATCTTCATGTGTTGCTTTGGTTAAGACCGGAAAGGTACGGGTTTAGATTAGTTTAACCAGTTTGACTCCTAAACAAATCAAACTGGCTAAACTATCCATATTGTCTTATGAATCCTGTTTGGCAAACACTTTGCGCAGCAGGTCAGTGGTACGTGACCCGATATTGGTACGGATATCCAATTCTTTCTTTTCGATCATCGTAAACAAGCCGGCAAGTGCCTGAGTGGTTACATGGTCATCCAGGTCCGGATTTACGTGATCTACGAAGGGCAGTTTATTGTAGGCATTTACGGCATCGCTCCAATATTCGCGGGCTTTAAATTTATCGAGCGATTGTACAATGACCGGATTGAATGCACTATACAGTTTATTGAATGTGGTCTTATTCAGGTAACTGGTAGCTGCATCTTTTGGGCCCATCAGGATATTCATCGCATCGGAGAAACTCATGGAAGTAATGGCATCTTTAAAAATAGGGGCTGCTTTTTTAGCTGCATCTTCGGCGCCGCGGTTAATCTTTTCGAGGATGATATTCTCGATATTGGAGAAACCCGGGATGTTCTGCAATTTATCGGTCACTTTCCGCGCTTCATCCGGCAACAGGATTTTATAGGCACTTTTAAAGTACCCGTCCTGCTGGGATAATTTCTGAGCACCTTCGGTAATTCCAAATTCCAATGCCTGTTTCAGACCGGAAGCGACTTCTGCGTTGGTGAGTCCGCCTTCTTCCAAAAAATCAGTTGCGATTTGGTTTAGGGTATCGCATGCAGCGAATTGGAAAACAAAAACTAGTAGGAAAATTTTCTTAAACATGGTCGTATTATTTGTGGTCCCGATAGATATTGGGAGTGATTCTGTGATTCTGTGCCCCGATAGCTATCGGGGGTGATTCTGTGGGTTTATTCAAAATTAAAAATTAAGACTTAAGAATTCTTCAAAGACTAAACGGTTGTTTTAGCCCAAGTTCTGTTATTGAAACGTTATATTTTCTTAAGGTCACATTAAGCAGAGAAAAAGGCCAGGCATTCCTTACAAAGACAGTTATCTCCATACTGGAGTTTTAGCTCTGCCAGTTGTCCTTTGTGGACATGCGTATCAACACACCAACAGGTTTTGTCATTATAGCATAAGAGCGGCCTTTGGCAGCGGCCACACTTTTTCGTAAAGCTGCCCTCCACCTCTACATAAGCTTGTGCGACCGGTCCATTTAGGGGGGGATTAAGCTTCCGGACACGCACCTTCATTTCTTTGATATTATTATAAAGGTGTTTAATCTTCAGGCTGATTTTCTCAGCGACCGTTTCGATCAACTTAGCTGGTTCATCCATCACCATCTGGCAGATAGTATAAATAGTCTCATAGTTAATCGTGTTGGCCAGATCGTCCTTAACAGCCGCCTTTCTGACGTCGGTAGTGATATAGACATCTACGATGTATTCCCCGCCAATTATACGCTCTTCTTTGTAGTACCCGTGGTATGCATAAAACTGCATGCCTTCTAAGGAAATGGTGGCCATTGGGTTGATTATTTGGTTTCTGTAAGCCGTAAAATTCAATTAAAATTAAGGCATGCCAAAGTGAATGGAGTTAAAATTAAAATTTTATCTCATGGCAGATAATTCTGCTGATTACCTTTTTTGAATCCAGCAGACCAATATCCCTTTACTTTTGCCAAAGTATTTTCGAAAACAGGAGTCTCCCAGAAAATCCGGGATGACTCATGTTTCGTTTAATCAAAATGAAAAGATCCGATCATAAACACCTATTTTCCCTACCTTTGCACTCCGTAATAAAGAAGAAATCCTAACCGAAAAAGATAAAGTCATTAAGATGAAAGAGAACGGAATCGGAACACCCCGAACAGCAAAGGAAGATCGCTACCAACATCATGATTATTACCTGATGGATGAACTCCTGAGTGAGGATCACCTCCTGGCCAGAGGAGCCGTCAGAGACTGGGTAAAAAAGGAAGTCAGTCCGATCATTGAAGACTATGCCAACCGGGCTGAATGCCCAAAGCATTTGTTTAAAGGTCTGGCTGAAATCGGCGCTTTCGGCCCCAGCTTGCCCATTGAATACGGCGGAGGCGGAATGGATGAAATCGCCTATGGCGTCATTATGCAAGAGCTGGAGCGTGGGGATTCCGGAATCCGCTCGATGGCATCTGTACAAGGTTCGCTCGTAATGTACCCGATCTTCAAATTTGGATCGGAAGAACAGAAGCGCAAATATCTGCCCAAATTGGGTTCTGGTGAATATATCGGTTGTTTCGGCCTGACCGAACCCGATCATGGATCTAATCCAGGTGGCATGGTTACCAATATTAAGGATGATGGCGATGCCTATATCCTGAACGGTGCTAAAATGTGGATCACCAACTCGCCTGTAGCGGATATCGCTGTTGTTTGGGCAAAAGACGAGGAAGGGAAAATTCGGGGCATGATCGTTGAAAAAGGCTGGGAAGGTTTTTCTGCCCCTGAGATTCATGGAAAATGGTCATTGCGAGCCTCCATTACAGGTGAATTGGTCTTTGAAGATGTACGGGTACCAAAAGAAAATGTTTTCCCTGATATCCGCGGATTAAAGGGCCCTCTTGCCTGTTTGTCAAAAGCACGTTATGGGATTGCGTGGGGTGCTATCGGTGCTGCACTTGACTGTTATGACAGCGCATTGCGCTATTCCAAAGAACGTACCCAGTTTGGTAAACCTATCGGACAGTTTCAGCTAACGCAGAAGAAACTGGCTGAAATGATCACCGAGATTACCAAAGCGCAATTGTTGACCTGGCGCCTGGGAAGTCTGGCAAATGAAGGCCGTGCTACTCCGGCACAAATTTCCATGGCCAAACGGAACAATGTTAACATGGCGCTGGAGATTGCCCGGGAAGCCCGTCAAATACACGGCGGAATGGGAATCACCAACGAATATCCCATCATGCGCCACATGATGAATCTCGAAACGGTGTTGACATATGAAGGCACCCACGACATCCACTTACTGATCACCGGTATGGATGTAACAGGATTAAATGCTTTTAAATAGGTGGGGAGTTTGCTTCGTTTTACACGAACAAAAACAACAATACATCCCTCCTTTACCACTTTTTTCTGTGCTGATTAAACATTTGACCGCCACTATTACGTTAATGATTTAAACTTGGGTTTACGAAAAAGCATCTTTTACAATATTTAAGACCCGATTACATTATTTTTGTTTTCCCGATAAGGGGAAACCTTCGTTCATTTCAAGCGCGAAACATATGCGTAACATAGTTTGTAGCATTTTCAGCCTGATCGTATTGTTTACCGTTGGCGGTATGGCACAAGGAGAAGCAATAGAATTGGTAAACCCTTCCTTTGAAGGAATCCCAAACCACAGCAGTTCGCCTCGTGGCTGGACCGATTGTGGTTTTCCGGGAGAGACCGAACCAGATGTACATTCTGGCGATACCCTGGGGCAAACCCATTTTAACGTGCGCCATGTAGCACATGACGGCAATACCTATTTGGGTATGGTAGCCCGGGACAATGATACCTGGGAAAAAATTTCACAAAGACTTACTGTTCCACTGGAAGCAGACAAATGCTATGATTTTAGCATTTACCTGGCACGGGCGGAAATGTATGTCAGCTTCAGCAAAACAGCTAATCAGGAAGTAAACTACACGACTCCGATCAAACTTATGATCTGGGGCGGTGCTTCCTATTGCGATAAGGCGGAGCTATTGGCAGAAACAAATCTGGTGAAAAACACCCGTTGGCTACGCTTTGACCTGCATTTTGAGCCGAGTCAAAACCACCGGTATATCACCCTGGAAGCCTTTTACCGCACCCCGTCTCTGTTTCCCTATAATGGGAATATCTTAATGGACGATATGTCGCCCATTATTCCGGTGCCCTGCGATGAAGAGAACCCTATTGCGATGGTGGTAGAGGATCCTGTTCCCGCTCCGGTGCCGAATAACCCAAATGTGGATACAGCTGAAACGAATGATCCAAACTCCGGTTCCTCAACGGCAGAAGTAAATTCAAATCCGGAAGAAGGAATTATGTCGGATCGTTTGGTGCGTGAAAACCTGAGAGAGGGCTCTGTCATTCAGATTGATCAGCTATATTTCGAGGCTGATAGCTCTGCAATAAAGGCCGAATCTTATAATGTACTGGATGAAATTTACCGTTTCCTCAATACCAACAAGGATGTAGTTGTTGAAATCGGGGGACATACGAATGGGAATCCACCTCATGAATATTGTGATCGGCTTTCAACGGCGCGGGCAAAAGCAGTAGCTGATTATCTGGCCTCAAAGGGTATTTCATCCGATCGCCTTCAATTTAAAGGCTACGGAAAACGTAGTCCGATTAGAAGTAACGATACGGCCGACGGCCGCAAGCGAAATCAGCGGGTAGAAATCAAAATCCTAAGTTTTGATGGTTGATACCTTTAAGAATTCTTTAGTACAAAAAAAGGACGGCCCGGAGTTACTCCGGCCGTCCTTTTTGGTCTTAAGGAGGAAGACTTTACCTTTGGGCTTTCTGCAAAAACTCTATGGTTAAAAAACTTACTAATTCTTATCCAAAAGTAGCCAGTTTCCCGCTGGCTGTGCCGCTGGAATCATTTAAAGCTGCCTGCCTGGAATGGGCAGCACAGTTTGATCCACTTGCCTGCTATGATTCAAATAGTTATAAAGCTGATCGTTATGGCAAATATGAGGCCTTAATTGGAGCCGGTGCGACAGATGTATTTTCGCTGACTGAGGCACCAGGCACTTTTGCTCAACTGAAGGATTGGTATGAACAAGCCCCCAACTGGGCGTTTGGTTTTTTATCCTATGATCTGAAAAATGATGTAGAGCAACTCCAATCTGAAAATTCGGATGGACTGGCTTTTCCGCTTATCCATTTTTTTAGGCCAATTTATGTGCTGGAGGTATATGCCGACAGTGTCCGTATTCACAGCCAGGCAGATGCCCCGGAGCAGGTTTTAAGTCAGATTCTGGCATTCGACCAAGAACCGCAGTATATCCCGGCTTCGATCCAGTCTATTCCGAACTTTCAGGCTAAGATTTCCAAAAAAGCCTATCTGGAGCGTGTGGAGAAAATACGTGACCACATCATTGCCGGCGATGTTTATGAGATGAACTTCTGCCAGGAGTTTTTTGCCGAAAATGTAACTATTAATCCGCTGACTCTTTTCAAACGATTAAATCGTGTGGGGGCCGCCCCTTTATCAGCTTATTATCGCTTACAGGATCAATACCTTCTTTCTGCGAGTCCGGAACGATTTATCCAAAAAACCGGCACCCAATTAATTTCGCAACCTATAAAAGGTACGATCCGGCGGGGTGCCAACGAGAAAGAAGATCACTACCTCCAGAGCCAGCTCTATTACAGTGAAAAAGACCGGGCTGAAAACATTATGATCGTTGACCTGGTGCGCAATGACCTCGCTCGATCCTGTGTTCCGGGAACAATTCGCGTAGAGGAGTTATTTGGCATATATACCTTTCAGCAGGTTTTTCAAATGATTTCTACCGTAAGCGGCACCCTGAAACCGGATGTGCATTTCATTGATGCCCTCAAATTGGCTTTCCCGATGGGGTCTATGACTGGGGCACCAAAGATCATGAGTATGCAACTCATTGAGGCTTATGAAGAAAGTCGGCGGGGTCTGTACTCCGGTGCAGTTGGATATATCACTCCTGATGGGGATTTTGATTTTAATGTAGTGATCAGAAGCCTGCAATACAATGCAGAAAAAGCCTACCTCTCCTATCAGGTTGGCGGAGCTATTGTATTTGATTCGGACCCACAAGCTGAATATGAAGAATGTCTGTTGAAAGCCAAGGGTATTTTAAGTGCACTGGGAATTCAGGATAACAGTTCGACTTCAAATCCCAACAAACGCAGGTCATCCCAAAAAGCGGGATAGGATTTCCGCACTACTTCCTCCTCTTCAATTTGGATAGGTGCTAACATTCCGAAAGGGGCAAAAGCCATAGCCATCCTGTGGTCTTCATAGGTATGAAAAGTGGGCGTTTTCTCCCAAACTGCCTTTCGGCGAATTTCAAAATGTGTTTCAGAGGCATCTGTAGCCCGCATTTCTACCCCTACTTTAGCAAGTTCTTGTTGCAGGGCCAGGATTCTGTCTGTCTCTTTGATCCGCAGCGTTTGTAATCCGCTGAAGCGGCCTGGCACCCCAAGTGCGGCACAAATGACGGCTACGGTTTGAGCCAGATCCGGACAATCCAAAAAATCCCATTCAAAGGCGGGTGTAAGTAATCTTTGGGTTTTATTTATCAGGATTCCCGTTTCCGTGAATTCAGTTTCCACTCCAAAATAGGTCATGATCTTGGCAATCACTGCGTCGCCCTGAAAGCTATCCGAGCTCAATCCATTCAATTCCAATTTTGAATTTTCGGCGAAAGCCACCAACGCGTAATGATAGGAAGCGGCAGACCAATCGGCCTCCACCACAAACGGACGCGCCGAAATTTGGTTTGGAAATACCCGAATGCTGTTTCCTTCCCAGTTTGACGACAGCCCCATATAGGCCATCTGCTGAAGCGTCATTTCGATATAGGGTCTCGAAACGACCTGCCCGATCAGATCCACTTGCAAACCTTCCGGGAGAAAAGGGCCAAGCATGAGCAAGGCCGAGATAAACTGGCTACTCATATCTGCCTGGATCTTCAGGTTGACTTGGGCCCCTTTCGGGGAAAAAGCACCAATTTGTAAAGGCGGGTATCCCGGCTGCTCCAGATAGTTGATATCGGCGCCGAGCTGCCTTAAGGCATCTACCAGGGGACCGACCGGCCGTTGTTTCATTCGTTTGGAACCACTCAGGACCTGGGTACCAGGCCGGGTTGCCAAAAAAGCCGTCATAAAACGGAAGGTCGTGCCCGCTGCTCCGGCATCGAATACCTCTGAAAAATTGCCCTGCTCGTATTGATCCAGCAGCTTTAACAAGGTTGTGGTATCCCGCGAGGTGGACAAGCCTTTTATGGAAAAATCCTGGCCTCCCAGGGCACGCAAGATCAGGATGCGATTGCTGATGCTTTTGGAACCATCCAGTTTTATACGGCCTTGAATTGGACCAGAAGTGCGTTGTACTTTAATCATCTCCCCAAATAAATTTTGCCACCTCTTTGGTATCCGGGTGCAGGCTGTAGCTCACCGGACAAGTGTGTGCGACTTTTTCGATTACTTTTTTCTGGGTAGCCGTGTATTTTTGATCTTTTGGCATATGGAAGGTCATCTCAACCTGTGCAATACGCCTCGGATTGCTGTCCATTGTCTTTTTCACCTCTACCTTGGTGCCCTCAATAGAAAAGCCGCCATCTGCTGCACGCAAGCCTATGATAGTCAAAATGCAACTCGCCAGGGAGGTTGCAAAAAGATCAGTGGGAGAAAAAAATTCGCCCTTGCCGCGATTATCGACGGGGGCATCGGTCTCAAAAGACTGACCTGAACGGTCATGTGTGCAGCGGGTGTGAAAACTGCCCAGGTATTCAATGGTTGCTGTATTCATATCTTATTTATTTTCAAGCATCTTAAATGGATCCTTCGCGGGGAAGATGGCCGTGACATCGCTGGCTGCAATCAAATTGGAGATATCCAGGTCAATTAAGGCGCTCTTGTGCAGATTTGCAATATAGGCTCCTGTTGACAGCCGCTCCCAGCTTTCCCAGCTGAACTCTATCCCTCCTATAGGGATAATACTAACCCACATTTTCCAGGCAGTGGGTCTATTGTTATCATCCAGGAACCAAAGGTAAGAATCACCCGGGGTAACCCCACCTGATTCATAGGTAATCAAGAGACCATTACTGCCATCATCCTGCGGAACCAGGGCTCTGCTTGTACCCGGATCAAATACTTTCGCCGGTGCGTTCAACCAGAAAGAATCATTACAAAAATAGGCCCAGGCTTTTTGTACTAAAGCATCTGCGGCACTTCCGGTAAGCTGCGATCCGCCTTCAAAAGCGAGTCCGGTCACCTCATCCAGATTGATGAGCACACGGTACTCCTTCCAGCTTACTTCAGCCCAGTTTCGGATTCGATCCCATTTATACTCGTGTACCCCCATAAAGGTCCAGGCAATGTACCCCGTGGTATCCCATGCAGGGAAATCAATTGCTTGCAGCATGGCCTGAGCCAATTTATCGGCTTCCGGGCCTTGCACTCCTTTTGGCAGGGGTTTATTTATCCAGATACCCGCTACTAATAAAAATAGGAGTAGAATACTAAAAGCAATGGCGCCCCATTTTAAAATGCGTTTCATAAATTTTATACGATTGAATCCACCAAGGTACTTTGGTGATAAGTTATTCTGAAAGTAATAGTTATTTTTTTAGCACCTGTGCAGTTGGCAAACAAGCAGCTGACAGCATGGGGTTGTATAGTAAATGTTATCTTTGCGGCCATTGTTTCACTCGAACCAAAGGCATGTATAAAGGCCAGAAAGTAATTGTGGTGCTGCCCGCCTATAATGCAGCACAGACCCTCGAAAAAACCTATCAGGAAATCCCCTTCCCTTTGGTAGATGAAGTCGTATTATGCGATGACGCCAGTCGGGATAATACCAGTGAGCTTGCCCGAAAAATTGGTATCCGCCACGTGATCAAACACGAACAGAATCGGGGCTATGGAGGTAATCAGAAAAGCCTGTACAACAAAGCGCTGGAATTGGGAGGAGACATTATCATTATGTTGCATCCGGATTATCAATATACACCTAAGCTCATAGAGCCTATGGTAAATATCCTGGGAGAAAACCTGTATCAGGTCGTATTGGGTTCCAGGATTTTGGGCAATGGGGCTTTAAAAGGCGGCATGCCGATGTACAAATACATAGCCAATCGCTTCCTGACCTTAGGACAGAATATACTGGTCAACCACAAGCTGTCTGAATACCACACAGGATACCGGGCATTCCGGAGGGAAGTGCTGGAAACCATCTGGTATGAGCAAAATTCGGATGATTTTGTTTTTGACAATGAAATGATGTCGCAGATCATCTACGCCAATTTCGGGATAGCTGAAGTTACTTGTCCGACAAAATATTTTGAGGAAGCTTCTTCCATTAATCTACGTCGCAGTATCAAATACGGACTGGGCGTTGTGCGCGTATCATTCGGGCACTTCCTCCAACGACTCGGACTTGTGAAATTAAAAATCTATCAGCCCAATCCATCAACGATGAAGAGGGGGGAAAAATAATTATAGGCAGCGTGGAAAACAGATCAGTTTTGATCCAGGATGTCGATAGCCTTTCGACCTAGATAGATTGCTGCTAATACCAGGGTGTAAGTTAGTGTTGCTGTCATGCTAATTCCAGGGGAATTTGTAAAAGCGCCACAGAAGTAACGATATCAAATTCCCAGGTGTTGCCTGAATGTTAAAAAATTCTTAATAAATTTAATTGCGATACTATTTTGAAGGATCTTCCTGCATATCTGGACGCCTGTGTAATACGGTACAATCAACCGGCTTTTATCGAAAACGATCCGATTTCCATTCCGCATCAATTTGAAAAACTACAGGATATTGAGATTATGGGTTTTTGGGTATCCATGCTGGCCTGGGGGCAGCGCAAGACCATCATCAACAAGGCCATTGAGCTCATTGAACTGCTGGACGGCGCGCCGCATGACTTTATCCTGAATCATACAGAAGAAGACCGGAGCCGATTTTTGCAGTTCAAACATCGCACCTTTCAGGCTACAGACACCCTATACTTTTTGGAATTTTTTCAACAGTACTACCGCACACATCAAAGTTTGGAAACTGCATTTGTCAGACACCTTTCTCCGGATGCGCAGACTGTTGAATCTGCCTTGGTCGGGTTTCATGATGATTTTTTTTCGCTGCCTGAGGCACCGCAACGCACCCGAAAGCATGTCGCTACACCTCGGCGGAAATCAACTTGTAAACGGCTCAACATGTTTTTAAGGTGGATGGTCCGAAAGGATGCAGCGAGAGTGGACTTTGGGGTATGGAATCAAATAAAGCCCGCACAGCTGCTTTTACCGCTTGATGTGCATGTAGATCGGGTAGCGCGCCGATTTGGGTTACTACAACGGAAACAAACTGATTGGCAGGCAGTATTGGAACTCACGGATTATTGCAGGCAGCTAGACCCAACTGATCCGGCAAAATATGATTTTGCACTTTTTGGGTTGAGTGTTGATCCGTTAAACTAAAAAGCGGCCGCCCCAAAAGCTATTGGAGCGGCCGCTTTAAGTTGCAAATCGATTAAAACTATTCCTGATCGACGCGCAGCTGTTTAATAATATATTTTCCGCCATTGTCCTCGAGGAGCAGATATACCCGGTAAGTTTGGGCACCTGATTTCATTTCTCCGATAGCATAATACAGGTTTCCGCCTTTTGATACGCCTTGATGGACCGGATTATAATTCGCGACCGGATTTTTCATAAAAAAAGACTTCATAATCCGAACTGCATCCGATCTGTTATAACGATCTTGTGAGTTCATCAATGCGATTTCAACGTTATCGGCAAAGAAGCTGCCCAAAGCATCGGCATTCCCGGAACGGAGTGCAGTAGTGATGCCGCCCAAATCAGGTTGAACCATTGCGATCGTAGGGATCAATAACAACAGAAAAAGAAGATTTTTCATAATTTTTTTGTTTTGTTCAAACCTCATCAGAGGTATTCTTGGGATTATGGAAATTGCAATTTGTTGGTCTTGCAATTTCAAATCTATATTGAAATAGATTGGTTTTCAAGTTTTTACGTCCTCTTAACAGTTGACTTTTAGACGTTTAACTAAAAAAAGGTCACAAGGGCACTAAAAACGACAATTGGACAGAAAAAAGTATATCTAACTACCGGTTTCCCGAAAAACAACACCTTATACTGCCTAATAACGGATATACCGTAAAAAGTTACGGTACAGGTAGCTGGCAATCTTCTCGGGAAGCTCTATTTTTACAATTCTATGGATCATACTAAAAAAATAGCCCTGTTAATCCTGGATGGATGGGGTTTGGGGCCAAAACCCTCTGTGGATGCGATTAAACAAGCTCGCACACCTTATATAGATGGATTATTGGAGCAATTTCCACACGGCACACTAATAACTTATGGAGAATCTGTGGGTTTGCCAGACGGGCAGATGGGAAATTCGGAGGTTGGGCACCTCAATATTGGTGCCGGGCGGGTAGTTTACCAGGAATTGGCGCGCATTAACAAAGCCATTCGGGAACGTACCCTACACCAAGATCCTACCTTGCTGGCGGCTCTGCAATTCGCGAAAAGCAATAACAGAAAAGTACATCTCATGGGACTGGTCTCTGACGGAGGTGTTCATTCACATACTGCCCATTTAAATGCCTTGTGTGATATCTGTGTAGAACAGGGGCTTGATAAAGTTTTCATACACGCCTTTACAGATGGCCGGGACACCGATCCCAAAAGCGGAAAAGGCTTTTTGGAAGGGCTTTTGAAGCACATTGCCGGTGGTCCCTGTCAGTTAGCCACTGTGATCGGTCGGTATTATGCGATGGACCGGGACAAGCGTTGGGAGCGTGTAAAGCTGGCTTACGATCTGCTTGTTAAAGCCGAAGGAATACATACCACTGATATTTTGTCTGCTGTAGAAGCGCGTTATGCCGAGGGGGAAACAGATGAATTTTTACATCCGTTGGTTGTTGTAGATGCGCATGATCAACCGCTTACACGCATGGAAAACGGAGATGTACTGATCTGTTTTAATTTCCGGACTGATCGTCCGCGGGAAATATCGGAAGTATTAACCCAACAGGATTTCCCGGATTTTGGGATGAAGAAACTAGACATGCGCTATGTGACGATGACCCGCTATGATGCGCGTTTTAAAAACATTGACGTGATCTTCCAAAAAGATGATATCAAAAACACCTTGGGGGAGGTTCTTTCACAGGCTGGAAAAACACAGGTTCGGATCGCTGAGACGGAGAAATATCCCCATGTGACCTTTTTCTTTAATGGTGGCCGGGAGCAGACATTTGAAGGCGAGCGGCGTATCATGATCCCCTCTCCGAAAGTGGCAACCTATGACTTACAGCCTGAAATGAGTGCCCCTGAATTAACGGAAGCAATTGTAGCAGATATCAAAGTTAATCAGCCGGATTTTATTTGTTTAAACTTTGCCAATACCGACATGGTTGGACATACCGGTGTTTTCGCAGCGGCTGTAAAGGCAGCTGAAGTCGTTGACCACTGTGTCGAGCAGATTGTGAAGACTGGATTGCAACAGGGATACGAGTTTATCATTATTGCTGATCATGGGAACTCAGATTATATGATCAATGAAGATGGCAGTCCGAATACTGCACATACCATGAATCCGGTGCCCTGTATTTTTGTCAGCAATCATGGAAAGCAACATATGGTACAAAATGGGAAGCTTGGAGATCTTGCTCCAACAATACTTTCCCGATTAGGGTTAGACATACCGGCTGAAATGGACGGCGAAATTCTTATTAAATGAAGTTAAGACAATCACTAAGCTTGCTGGTCATGGCAGGTATATTCTTATCGGTTACAGCGTGTTCGCCATCGGTAAAGGAAGGCGCACTGGCCAAGCCCTATTTCGATTTAAAGGGATATTTTCTTCAGGAAGCGGAGCGTCTTTCGGGGGAGAGTGGCTTTTCCAAGACCGTGAATCTGGACGGACAGGTAGAGCAACAAACCTTAGACAGCCTGAATTGGAGTACAGAGTTTCAGGCTTTCGCGGATGCTGACATCAATCTGCCTGCCTGGTACGACAAGTATAGTATTGATAGCACATTCACGGAAAATGGTTTATTGAGCAGTTTGCGTTATATGGTACAAGACAGCAGTTTAAACACCAAAATAATTGCTATAAACTTCATTGCAGGCGTCCCTAATCTAATAGAGATAGAGCGGCAGAGTAACAGTCCGTTGGCACAAACGTATAAGAAATTGGAGTATAAGCCTGCGACTGGTTACACGATCCTGAATAAACAGCGGCTTCGGCTGGCTGAGGAGAAGGAAGTATTGGTAACAGTGAGTTGGGAGTAGAAGTTTGATCCGTTTGATCCGTTTGATCCGTTTGATCCGTTTGATCCGTTTGATCCGTTTGATCCGTTAAAATCGTTAGATTTCATTCAAAATTCAAAATTAAGACTTAAGAATTCCTTTCCCGGATTTCCTAAAAAGGAGAAGGC
>JAGQWR010000082.1 GCA_020437105.1 Saprospiraceae bacterium | reverse complement strand
TCATGAAGAATATCTTCATCAACAACTACCGGAAAAAGGTAAAAACCAACACCATCATGGATTCAACTGATAATTTATATTACCTCAATGCCGGTGATGTTTCGATTTCAAATCAGGGAGAATCCAATATGCTGGTCCGGGAGTTAAAAGGAATGATTTCAAATCTGGATGATTCAATCCGGATTCCCTTCCTGATGCATTACCAGGGCTATAAATACCAGGAAATTGCCGACCATTTCGAGCTTCCGCTTGGTACCGTAAAAAGCAGAATCTTTTTTGCCCGAAAAGAACTTAAGTCACTAATACGAGGACGTTATCAGGACGCTTTCGAATAAAATACCTTTATACTAACAATTTGCCAACCGGCTCCGGATAAGCTCCAGAGTCGGTTTTTTTATCTTTACAGGATGCAACAACACGCCGGAAATTCATTTACCACCCTCCTGTTAGACTGGCATCAGACAAACCCTCGGGAGCTACCCTGGAAAGATACCCGGGATCCATACCTGATCTGGCTATCAGAGATCATTTTACAACAAACACGGGTCGAACAAGGCACGCCTTATTACTTACGCTTTAAAAAGGCTTACCCGACGGTACAGGCACTGGCCAAAGCACCACTTGATGACGTATTAAAAAACTGGGAGGGACTGGGCTATTACAGCCGGGCACGAAATATGCACGAAACAGCCAGGTATATTCACCTGCAGTTAAATAATGTTTTTCCGAATTCCTATAAAGAACTGCTCCAACTAAAAGGCGTTGGTCCTTATACAGCTGCAGCGATCGCTTCTTTCGCCTTTAATCTGCCCACAGCTGTGGTCGATGGAAATGTGTATCGGGTACTTTCCAGATACTTCGGAATTTTCACCCCCATTGATTCGGGTGCGGGTAAAAAGGAGTTTGCCCTACTGGCTGATCAGCTCATTGACTCCGAAGATCCGGCAGGATACAACCAGGCCATCATGAATTTTGGAGCTATCCAGTGCGTACCGGCAAAACCAGACTGCCAACGCTGTCCCCTGGCAGAACAATGCCAGGCTTTTCTCCAGGAGCAGATCGAAGTACTTCCCGTTAAAGCAAAGGCCAAACCCAAAAAAGACAGGTACTTTAACTATATCGTTATTAATTACCAACAACAAACCCTGCTTGAAAAACGCCAGGAACAGGATATCTGGAAGGGCCTTTACCAGTTCCCGCTGGTTGAATATGAAGGTCCGGAAATAGAATTTGATGTCCTGCTGGCTCTGCTGGAAAGCTCATTTCCAGACATGTATAAACTTATAAACAAACAATCTGTCTCCAAACCCTTTCGACAAACACTTAGCCATCGATTTATACACGCCCGATTCTGGGAGTTTCACTTAAATCAGCTGCCAGATTTTGATAATTTGCGCTTTCAGTTGGTACAACGGTCAAAGCTTTCTAATTTTGCGCTCCCCAGAATAATCGATTGGTACTTAAGAGATAAATCGCTATATTTAGAATTGGTTTAAGTTATTAAAACCACCTTGGGATTACAGTTGTTTTTAGGCTGACAGCAATATAGATATTGGCAAATTCTATAGTTTATTCACAACAGAGTTTCTTGAAATTCCAACAAACTCTAAATTTTTTGATACATGGTAAACCGAGTAACGTTGATTGGAAACACGGGGAAAGATCCGGAAATCCGGACATTGGAGAACGGAGCCAAAGTAGCCAGATTTAGTGTGGCTACCGACGAGGGGTACAAAGATACTTCCGGCAACTGGGTTGATCGTACTGAATGGCATGACGTGGTAGGCTGGCGGGGGCTAGCTGAACGAGCTGAACGCTCCCTTAAAAAGGGAATGCTGGTTTATGTGGAAGGAAAACTGTCAACCCGCAAATGGCAGGACCAGGATGGTAATGACAAATATCGTACCGAGGTTGTAGCTAATTACTTCAGAATTCTAAATAGTCGGGAAGCCGGTAGCGAACATGAAAACAAAACAGGAGGAGGAGCCGTGCATGCAGCCAGCGCTGCAATCGCACCTTCTGTTCCAGATGCTTCTGATTCCGAAGACGACGATTTACCCTTCTAAAATACCCGTACGGAGATTGATCACTATTTCTGGTCAATCTCCGTTTTGTTGAATAAACGAATAACCATTGGATACCGAACCTGCGATTCGACAATCAGTTTTAATTTCTTCCTCTTTTTTCCTGCTTCTTTTAATTCCGACTGCCAGCATCTGGCTGTCCTTTCTATTTGTATTACTACTACTCTTAAGTTCTGCATTGATCTCCGGGTCGGAGGTCGCCTTTTTTTCTTTGTCACACCATGATTTTGCCCGACTACGAGACGACAATGATAAACCCTCACAACGCATCTTAAAGCTACACGATAAGCCACGTACCCTTTTAGCCACGATTCTGATCAGCAATAATTTCATCAATATTGCAATCGTTCTGGTGTCAGATTACCTGCTTCAACAACTGCTTCCCGAAAGTTTATTTCTGGGTTGGGCTCAATCGCTGAAACAGACCTTTGCCTTTTTAACAACATCTGTCGATGCCCTTAGCCGGACTATGGTTTTTTCCATAAATGTGATCGGCGTCACCTTTCTCCTGGTTTTATTTGGAGAGGTCGCTCCCAAAATCTACGCCAAACTCAATAATATTCAGTTGGCAAAATTCATGGCCGCCCCACTCGATTTGCTGATGAAATTATTTCTGCCCTTTAGTACCCTCCTGGTAAAAGGCACCAACATTATCGAAAAACGCCTGGAGAAAAGATCTCAACCCGGAAGTATGACCAGCCGGGCAGACATTGATGAGGCGATAGAACTTACCGTTAGCCACGAATTAAATGCCCGACAGGAAATTGACATCCTAAAAGGCATTGTAAAATTTGGAGATGTCACAGTTCGTCAAATCATGCAGGCGCGAGTGGACGTCAAAGCCATAGAATTTGACACCCCCTACCATGATCTCCTGAAGATGATTAAAGAATGGGGGTACAGCAGAATCCCTATCTATAAGGAAGACTTTGACCACATTACCGGTATTCTGTATGTCAAAGATCTTGTTGGTTACCTGGATTTAAACAATCAGTTTGAGTGGCAATCCCTTATTCGAACCAATCTGCTGTTTGTACCGGAATCCAAGAAGATTAACGATATGTTGCGCGAATTTCAGCAAAAGCGCATGCACTTGGCCTTTGTCGTCGATGAGTACGGCGGTACCGCCGGGGTCGTTACTCTCGAAGATATCATGGAAGAGGTAATCGGAGAAATTCGGGATGAGTTTGATGATGAAGAAGAAGTAGAATACACAAAACTGGATGAATTCAAATACCAGTTTGAAGGTAAAACCTTCCTCAATGATTGCTGCCGCGTCATGAAACTGCCTACAGACACCTTCGATCCGGCCAGAAAAGACGCGGATTCACTCGCAGGCCTGGTACTTTATCTTGCCGGACAATTTCCTAAGAAGGGCGCAGAATACAATTGGGACCGATTCCGTTTTAAGGTCATTAATGTCGATAAACGCCGAATCAGTCAGATTCTCATAACTATACTCGAACCATGAGCCGATTTCTCGGATTAATTCTCCTTTTGGCCGTACTTATTACAGCCTGCTCTGATCCCGTCTATACCCCAAAACCACGCGCGTTTCCCCGAATAGACTACCCGACAAGAGCCTATACTGCTTTCCAAAATGAAAGCTGTGACTTTACTTTCGAACTTCCTGTTTACGCAACGGTGGAAAAAGACACGGTTTTTTTTGACGAAACGCCCAGCCATCCATGCTGGTTTAACCTGTACTTCCCGGATTTTGATGCCCGCTTACATTGCTCTTATACGCCTATTGGCGAAAAGAAAACCTTTGACCAGGTTCGTTCCGATGCTTTTGAAATGGCAAACTACCACAATAGGAAGGCAAATTATATCGACGAGGTACTCATTCAAAATGAGCTTGGTGCTGCCGGAATCGCTTTTGAATTTGATGGGCCGGTTGCCTCGCCTTATCAGTTTTTTTTAACTGATAGTTTACAACAACACTTCTTTCGCGGAGCGCTCTATTTTAACACGCAGGCCAAACCGGATTCATTAGCCCCGGTTGTCGATTTCTTAAAAGTAGATTTTGACCACATTATTGCCAGTTTTAGATGGCAGTAGTTGCCTATGGCCCTTTCCGGACCAGTACAAGTTGCTCCTTTTCTAATTGGCTAACCTCAATAAAAAATTGCCGATATATTTCGTAATCGGCTGCCGGAATTTCTGTAACCAAAATAGATATTTCCCGGATGAGCTTCACCTGACCTTCAGATTGTTGAATCTGCCACCTAAAAGATCCAAAGGATGTTTCAAGTGCATTTTCTGCCTGGGGTAATGCCTCTACCTCATAGCCTGCTGGCAGGATAAAAACCACCTCATCCCGCTCCTGAAAAGCTCCCCGAATAATTACAGGTCGTTTACGATCAGCATTCTCCTCCGGAACACCCTCCAGCGCTCCAAAACTACTCATCGGTACAAAAATACGCTTCCCTGCAACGGCTGCAAACCTCGGCACTTCCAACCTCAGACCCAAATTTGCCTGCGCTTTCCGTTCATCTGCATCCAGAGTCCAATTGTTCACCTTATAGGCTGGCAAGTCCAGGTTTTCCTGAATTTCCTTTAATTGCTCCTCCTCCGTTAAATGATTTTTTATCCAGCGATAATACTGATGTCTGCTTCCGTTAAACGTGGCCTGAAATTCAATACTGGCTTTTCCATCCTGTGCGAGCTTGATTTCAATCTGCCGTAATTCCCGATTCGCGGAAGCGTCTGAAACAGGCATATCGATTAAACGCCCCCCCGTTTCTGTGACCAATAATGCGCGCCGGTTTTCATTGTCATCTCCAATAAACCCACTCGGGTAATTACTTGAAGTACATTCTAAAAAACAATTTTCACCCGGTACATAGAGCAACATGTGGTTAAAGGAATTAATGCTAGGCCGAAAATCATCTAAACTAAATCTCGGCCGACTTCCCCGATAAATTACTACCGGATAAGATTCTATACCAACCTCTTTCAACATGGCTCCCATGTAATTGGTGAGCGCTTTACAATCGCCATATTTATGCTCACTTACGAACTCGGCACTCAGGGGTTGCCAACCTCCAATACCTAATTGGATACTGACATAGCGCATTTCAGACTGCATATACTGGTATAACAGGTCGATTTTTTCCCGATCTTTTGCCACATTGTCCACTAATCCATGAATGCTTTTTTTCAAATCCCCTGGTAATTTATCGCGCCCGATGGTCAACTGGTGTAAAAACAACCCGTATTGATCCCAACTTTCCAGACTCCCCTTGTATCCATCAATCCAAAATTCGGAAGGCAGAATCCAAAGGCGGGGCAGGACATCCTGATAAGGAGGTCCCTCCTGCTCATACTGAACAGCCGGAATTTGAGTTAGGGCAAGCGTATAAACATCCTCTTTCCCCTCGGTCGTTTTCCCTGGTGTTTCCCCAACATTCACCGGAAGGAAAAACAGCGGAAAATCAACCGGAACGCGTACTTCAAGCACTCCTTGTTTTAGGGCAACTCCAAAACGCGGAAGGATGTCCCAATCGAAAGCATTTACTTTGGAGAATCCGTCCATCCTGACCTCGTACTCCACTTCAATAGTATAAGGGTAGGTATCCGAGTAAAATTCGATCAACTTGTAACGGGTATCGCCAATGGTCGCACTATAAGCCGAAGTAGCTCCATCCTGTACATCTTTTGACTCCACTTCCCGAACCAAAAAGCCCGATGAATCGTAAGTTCTACCCCGGAAATAAGACACCTTGGAGTCGGGATCGTAATACACAACCTCCTGGTCCATCCCGGATTCCGGTCCAAGAATCATCGTAGCTTTCCGAACAATGAGATCCACACGTCCACCTGAACGGAATCGCACCTGGCGTTCCTCTTGAAGAATAATAGCATTCGTCCCGGATTGTAGCAAACTGGTATCCTTTGAGCTCAGTTTGTATTCCGGGTGAACCTGCGCCACAGCAGAAGCATACAAAAAACAAAATAAGCCTGCTGTAAGGAACCTGATTTCCGGCCGTTTCATAAGCATTATTTTATTGGCGTTTTAAAACGACCGGCTCGTTTAATTTTTCTACTACTATATCAAAAAAGTTTTTGATCACACTATACTGCTCCGGGGGGTAGGTTAAAACAAACAGTTTAATTTCAACAACAATCTGCACTTTTCCGGCCGATTCGCTCACATTATACTGAAACAGCCCGGCATTGCCATCCATTAAAATTCGGGTAGGTTCGGGTAGCTCTTCAATTTCAAAACCTTCGGGGATGGTCAAATTAAAGATGTATTTATCTTCAATAGGATACGGGATATTTACCGGATAAGTCCGATCTTCTATGGTAAACGGGTTTTCCTTAAAGTCAGACAAAACAACCGGGTTTACATATATGAAATCTCCTGCTGCCTGTCCTGCTTTAGGCAAAGAAACCGTAAACTCCTGTTTAAGTTTTGAATACACATCTTCTCTGTTTTCCACGCTAACACCCGAAACGATACAGCCCGGATAATTTTCCTCCATCGTTTCCTGCCAAATCGATTCGGCTGATTCTTCCAGAAAGGCATCTCGGTAATTAAGCGCGGCATAGCCCTCATGGCTCGTTTTTATGGTACCTTCAATGGTACCTTCCTCGTTTACAGAAAGTAAGCCATAATACACATCCTTCGATGTTGTCGCAGGAACGGAAACCCAGATCGGATTTTCCGGATTCATCAACAATGCTCTACCAGCTAAGCTCTGCACTGGCAACAACCCGGAAGGCCGATTCGGATTACCCAAATCCATTAGTATGGCCTCTTCACCAATAAGGGTAGCAGCAATAACATGGTTAAACTGAGAGAGAAACGGATACAGCTCAAACATTTGTCCATGTGCCCGTGTACTCACCAATAAGGGAAAAGTATTGAGCCCTGCTTTACGGAGCATGGCGATGAGCAACAGATTTATCTCCCCCGAAGACCCAATTTGTTTCCGATATAGATCGTCCAGACTTTTATCTACATAAATGCCCCGAAGTCCATCCCAGTGCATTCGACTCGACAGCGCATCATAAATAGCATTTGCTTTTTGTGTCGGATCAGTTATCCCATCCAGCACAGGCTGTAAATCCTGCCAGGCATTATTATAATTTAGGGCGTTATTGAGTTGATTTCCGAAAGACTCTGATTCATTCAATTCGGAACAAACCTGTTCCCAGTTTGTCATGACAAACTTGGTAGGAGCATTTGGATATTCAACAGACTTGAGCTGAAATTGAACCCGGGCATAGTAATCCTCCATGGTAGTAATAAAGGGTTCTTCTTTTAAACCTGGCACATCCTTCATGGCCATCCTTTGGGACCGTAAGTTTACATTAACCGTCTGGTAGCCCCGATCAAGTTGATGGCCATTTCCATCTGTTACACTTTTGGGTATAGTCATGCTACGCCGTAAAACATCCCCTTCTTCAATACATAGATTGGTACGCTGTTTGAGAAAAACATAATCAAACCAATCCGGAATTTCCATATAAAACTCACTCCAACGAATGGGAATGTCCTCCTGAAACTGCCAGGGATTTAAGGTGAATATATAGTCTGCTACCAGAGAATACCGATATTCAAATACCGATCCTTCCTGAATATTTGGGATCGAAATTTTGATAACACTCCAATAATTATTTTCCTCTTCCTCAAAAATAGCACTCTTATCAACGGTGGTTTTTGTGCCGTCCGGAGAGAAAATTTGGATCTTTAATTGTTCAATTTTCTCAATATTGCTGTAGGAATAATAACGGATTTGTATATCCCCCTGATCAAACCCACTTCGCTTCAATATTTTCACCCGACGATGCCGATCTAAACGAAACCGGGCCGAACCGTCTGAATAGTCAAATTTTAATTCGCCGTGATCAAATAAAACAACTGCACCGGCATCCGGATCCAAATCATACTCCGTCATAGCGAGCTCTTCATCGGAAACTTTACCCCATTTCATTTCCGGGGAATCCTGGGCAAAAAGGTGTAATCCCAGGCAAAGTGCAATAAGGGAAAAGGTGTACTTTTTCATGTTTTGGTTTGGTTTATTGGTGTTCGTACCTTAAAAAAAGGAAAACATTTCATTAAATTAATAATAAATCCCTTTTTTGGATACAAATACCTAACGAATTACTTGCACCTCCCCTGTCAACTCAACCATTTCTTCATTACTGCATTCTACAAAAATCCGATAGACGTAAACATCTTGTGGCACCGGCTCTCCATTTTGGGTGCCGTCCCAAAACGGATTATTTGAAACGTCCCGAAGAACGAGTTCGCCCCAACGGTTCCAGATTTGTAACTCTATGCCGCCGGGTACAAATGAACCGCCCGGCACTTCAAAGCGATCGTTGACTCCATCTCCATTCGGACTGAATACATTCGGGATTCTGGTAGCCAGCGCTTCACAATCTGTGGTGATATCAATCCGTACACTCAGTATTTGCTGACAGCCATTTGGATCGGTAATCGTCACAAAAAATTCCTGGTCTGCATAAATTGGGAGGGTTGTCGGATTCGGACAATCACCACAACTGAGCAGCTCCGGATTGGACCATTCGTAACTATATCCAAGGCCACCGCCCAATACCTCCAGCAAACTGATTCCGCCAGCATAAATTCCGATATCTCCCGGTTCTATACTCAGAGACGCCGATTCATACCAGGATAAAGCCATGGATACCAGACTATCGCAGCCTTGCCAGGTTTGTAAATTCGTTTGATAAGTCCCCGGATCTGTCAGGATAGAATTGCCAAAAGCAATACTATCGCCCGGACAAATCGTATTTTCCAGATTAATAGAAACGGCTTCATTGACACTTAAGTCAATACAGGTGATTTGCAGACATCCTGCCGATAGCTCAATGGTATCACAATAGACGCCTGCTGTATTGATCAATTCTCCAAAAATATCGGCGGATTCTCCGGCACAAATAGCCTGCGCCTCATTGAGTACCAGACTTTCATCTATTACTGTGACCTGAAAAGTATCAGCCGAAGAGCAGCCAAAATTATTGTACGCAGTCACTTCGTATGTTATATCTGCCGTTGGGCTGATACTCACTGTAGCACAGGCTGGATCAAGGCAATCAACAGCCGGACTCCAATTATAGTACTCTCCGCCATCAAGCGTAAGCGTATCTGATAATCCCAGGCAGAGGAATAAATCTTCGGGCCCTGTAAATGTTGGATTGGCTTGAAAATCGACCAGCAAGGTATCCACACTTGTACAGCCAGCTGCATTTGTTACTGTTAATACAATAAGGGTGTCAACCTGTGTCAACAGGATTGGATTCGGAATTCCCGGGTTGTCAAAAATAGCCGGTGGAGACCATTGGTATGTCCAGCCCGGATCAACTAAACCGCTTAATTGGAGGCTGTTCCCCTGACACAAAAGGGTGTCGGGACCTGCATTTGCGATCGGTAATCCTGCTACTTGTATAAAAACAGAATCAAGGGCTGTACAGGCGTTTAAATCCTCCATCGCTAAATAGTACCAACTCGAAACAAGCGGACTAACCACCTGTGCCTGCAAGCCAGGATTTGTAATACCCGGGCCTGTCCAGTTATAAATAGCACCACTGGTCGCCAGCAGGTTTGCCGATTCACCCTGGCAAATAATCGTATCTGCAAATAAAATGCCTGGCTTAGGAAGTACGCTTATTTGGTAGTGTGCCTGAATTTCGCAATCCGAATCATTTGTCAAAAACTGGGTCAATGAAAAGGGTTGGGTGGTTTGGCCTGCATTCTCATATTGAAAAATAGCCGGACAGCAATCTGTGCAATTCAATTGATTGGAAGGTGACCAGCTTGTCTGAAAATCATCCGGGCACCAGCCAATTTCCAATAATTCGTCCGAACAAATCAAAGCGTCATCCCCAGGAAAAAGGTCAATCGGATCTGTCGCAAAAGCAAAGGCGCCCGAACAGGCACAATGGACATCAGGATCTATCCAAACCAAAAGTTGACAAAGCGATTCTGCCGGAATCAGAAAACTTCCCGTAAACATGCCACTGCCCGGAAAATCAGGAACCAGCTCCACGAAAACCTGCTGGTCAGGTCCAGATGGGGCTCCATTTCCATCTGTATCCAACAGGAATTGAAGGTTCAAATCCTGGATACTGGCTGCCCCCGAATTATTTACCTGCACCTGATAACTCACCAGCAAGTCATTCCCGGAAGGGGAAGCATTAATAGAAAATGCCGATATGGAATATGCCGGCCGATCAATTGGGATCTGCAAAAAGGCACTGCCTAATTCGTAATCGACCGTACACTCCTCCCCGGAAGCAGCACAGAAAGCATTGGTCTGGCGCGTGGCCCGAAACAAGGCAAGCACTTCCCCACAATCCTGGTCCAGAAAACCGGATATATTTACCTGAAAAGAAACAACGGCAACAGCCGGAATTCCGGCATCCAAGCCCCATTTCAGCACCTGAGAAACGCCGTAAAATCCAATCTGAGGCGGCCCTAAGGGAGCATTTGTAATTGGAAGATATGACCCTGGTACATACAAAATACCCGGTGGTAAAATCACTTCCACGCTATCACCAGGTACGCTTTCCACATCAAGTAAAACGGCTACTTCCAGAATGCCTTCGTCTTCACAAACCAGGTTTTCCTGCATAGAAGCGTTAAAAAATGCCTCGCCATTTGGGGCATCAATTTCAATGCAGAAAGGATCGCTTTCGCGTAACAGGGAATTGCCGGGCAAGTCACAGGTTTGAAGTCCTTCAACCACAAAAAGTAACTCGGAGTTGATAGGGAAGTCACAATCTGTAATCCCCAAAAATCGAAGCTGCACACTATTTGATGGCTCAAACGAAACACCAGACAAACAATTTTGCAGCAGGGAATCGCTAAAGGTGTCGAATGCCCAAAGATATTGACCACTCCCCAGGTCAACCGGGTCCGGAATTGCCACAAAAGGAGACCCTGTAGGGTAGGCCATCTGGCAACTTCCCGGTAACACCTGAAATCCGGAAGGGATATAAGCGGTCAACTGTATGTCGCAAATCGCTCCCAGATTGGCATTAAAAATCTCAATCGTATGATATGGCACCGTATCACAAAGTGCAAAACAGGTATCCGTAGGACTAAATACCTGAAGCTCTAATTCGCCATCAGGAGAGAGCCCCTCCAACAATAGCGCGCGTTGAAAACAGGGATCATCGGCCAAATCTTCCAGCTCCGTACAGTTCCATCCATAGTGCATAAAAACCGTATCCAGACCACAACCGGCATTTAGTCCGATCAATCGAAGATTACGTGCTTCCTCCGGATCAAAATCACCCAATTGGAATAAACCGTTCACCAAAGGAATCGTCGTGCCATTATCCAGGTCTTCCAGGATAAAATCACTGACCAGGCCGCTCGGAGATTCCGGCGAAAGCCAGACATTATAAGCTATATCGCTATTTTGCGAAGCAATAGAATTTATATCATTGACGATATCCAGTTCCCAGCGAAACTTGTTATCTGCACTGATATACTGAATAATGGGCGAGGTTAAATTAAGGTCCGGGTTGAGCGCTCGCAGGCTATTGGATGTATCTGAAATGATCAGGGGGTTCGTATCTTCAATTAATCCGGGCCAAAAAGATATTTCAGAAAAAGTGATTAGCGGATATGCCCCATCAAAATGGCAATCCCGTAGAAACCGATGCTGCATGAGCACCGAAAAGCCTTCATCCATCGGAGGTACCTGACAGGAATCCAACTGAATATACCAACCCTCCGGCGTAGGGTCTGCACCAATTGGCTCATTCACTTTAAACGGCACACCGTTTTGCCACTGTACCCGCGAAACCCGCGACTCGACCAGCTCAAACCCATCTGCGATTTGTAATTCCAGGTTTTCCACCACTGCTCCCCAGCGATATTCGAAAGGAAAGAGGTTGGGGGCAGCCAAACTAAAACTGATGAAATTGGCTCCCAGAAAATTAGAAGTGTCACATGGAGGAACCACAAAAACACCATTTGTAATCAGGTACTCATAGCCACTTAATTCAATGAGATCCGAGGTACAGCCACATAATAAGCTGGAGGTAGCAGCATCTTCAGAAAACACCTGAGAGGTTGAAGTGACCGACATTTGGATCAATGGCGGCAGGCTGGAACCCGGATCTTCCTGGATGGGATTAGCACCAAAACGACACAGGACTGTCAACTCAAGTGAATCGGCATGGGCTAACTCAAATCCGCCGGGAAGGCCACAACTAAGCTCATCCATGTTTACCTCAAATACATGATGTACACTACTCAGGTTTGCAAATGAATTGGTGCTCGCCGGAATGGGACAATTGTAGTAGGTGCCCGAACTAAAATCAAAAACGCGAAGATCTGCCTCTAAAAACTCGATGCCATCGGTTGACAATAAATCCGCATTGATATCCGGACTGACATTTATGGGAATAAAAAAGAGGTCGAACACGGCCTGGTCAAAGGAAGCGCCGGATTCATCGGCTATGATGATCCCACTAATTTTAGATTCAATGGTATCACCCGGGATAAATCGCTTTTGCTCTACCAGTCCCAGGTCGAGTATGCCGCCGGGATCCGGGAATTGATCGTTGTCATTATCGGCCAGGCCATAGTTTACACGGCGGGCTTCATTACGGAAATAGAAATAACCACTTGAGCCAATATAATTGGTATCCTGGGCTTCGCATTCAAATGGATGAAAAACACGCTGGCAATTCTGGTGCGCACACTCTGCGGCAAAGGGTTCGCAAATCTGGAGCGTCGTCGTTACATCGAAAAACACATCGGGCTCAACAAGGGGATTACAGGTCTCCCAGACAGGGCATGTCGTCGTAATCGAATCAAAAACAATGGCAAGCGTATCACATAAAAGATCACAATGAAAGGAAATATCAAAGGAAAAGCCGGCTGAATCCACTGGCAAAGGAAGTGGATATTCCAAGTGAATACTTGTTTCAGTTACTCCCGGAATAACTTCGTATATACTCGGATTTACGCCCGCTAATTGAGGCGCGCTTGTTGTTTCCCAGAGAAAGCCACAGGGAAGTACAAAATCGATCAACAGCGATCCGTCTGTATTATCCAAGGTATCGTGTTCTACTACATATTCATTCGTACAAAGAGACCCGTCTATCAAAACCTCGCAATCCTCATCAAAATAGACATTGCTCAACAGGGGTTGGCCAGACTTAAACACCGCGATATATTCATCCTGACTGGTGGCTACATTCTCCGGACATTCCCGGAAAAAGCGGTACTTATACTCCCAAAAACTAAGCGGACTATTACAGTTTTTTTTACAGAAATATACATTCCAATGCACAAAAACAGACTCGCCCGGCCCGAGGATTGGAAGTGTAAAATTAGCTGTCGCGTAAACCGGGTTGGGAGCGACGCAATCTGCATCAAAGGGAGCTTCACCTATTCCAAAAGCGACAATCGGAGACATAGACCCGGCACTATCCACCACGAAAGAATTTATATCCATTCCTTCTCCCAAAGCACTTCTTCTCAGATCGACTGTCACATCCAATGCCGGACCATCTCCCGTATTTGTAATGGTCATACCGTGCAGGTGTCCGTCGGGACCACAAAAGCAATAGGGCACAGTTGTGAATGGCGTAAATTCAAGTACCGGATCGGGCTCAAAAGGTTGGATAGACACAATGGCTGTTTGCAGCTCATCCTGGCAAATCAGATTAAAACAGCCCCAGGCAAATTCAATTTGGGAGAGCGCACTATTAATACTGGTTCCACAATCTGTGATTTCAATAATTTCTGTGATAACAATGGTTTCGTCAATTTCAAAAAAAGCATCGCCATCTCCGATCTGTTGAAAATCTGCACCTGTTAATAACAATTCGAAATAACCAGGACTATCTTCAACCACCAGGCCCTGGTTGCTGGAGACCTGAATACCAGGTTCATAGGTATCCATCATCACAAAACTGGAAAGCGGGCCGAAGCGGGTATTGCGCAGGGTAAAACTCCGTTGCAAAAAATCCCCTTTTGTACCGGATAGGTAAGTGTTGGTGACGGCCGTAATGACCAATAATGGGGTTTCAACTTCATAAAGGCTGGTTGTCAGATCTGCCGAACCGTTTGAGTAGGTAACTGCAATATCGTTTGTAAACGGAACAGCATTATTTATTTGGTCCACACAATCGCATCCGGCTCGCTGGATTATATTAACAGAGACACTTTGATCCGGGGCCAGCTCCGGAAGATCAAAAACAGGCTGCGAAAGATTACTTATATCGTTTTCTGTTGCCCCGGTAATACTCCCCTGACTATAACTCATACAGCTACCTAAATCCAGCGTAAGCTGACCATTGGTTAGTGTAAAACTTTCCTCATTTAGGATCACCAGGCTGAATTGGGCAGAGTCACAAACAGATAGTTCGGACGGATTGGTAAAAGAAATAGTTTGAGAAAAAAGGGGCAGAGTAAAAAAGGAAAGGCAAAAAAGAAGGCCTTTTGAAAGGGCTAGATTGGATGTTTTCATGGAACCGTGGCTTTTCGGAAATAGGATGGCGTGAAAATTAGCTCCTTTTACACACAAAATGCAAGCATTATTAAAAAATTAATAGCAAATCGTGGCCTATTTAAACAAAAAGCGGGAAACACCTAATGGCATTCCCCGCTTTTTGATATGGAAGGTTAATACGTAAAATTAATTGTCAACCTCGAAGGTTATTTTGACGTTTACGCGGAATGCATCCACGTTACCGCCATTAACAACTACGCTTTGGCTTTGTACATACGCGGAGCGGATGTTCTTTACAGATTTGCTCGCCTGATTGATTGCGTTTCGAGTTGCATCTTCCCAGCTTACCTGAGAGTCTGCTAAGATTTCAATGACTTTTAAAATGGCCATTTGATATGGTTTTATAAATTCAAAAAATAGATTCTATCCGTATTTAGTTACCAAAAGGATCAGAAGATTCATACTTCACCTTTACATTTTCTGCCATTTTGGATACGCGTACTTCTGTTCTCCGATTGTACTGGTGTTGTTCTTCTGAACATTCCACACCATCTTTACAGCCATTTCGAAGTTTTGATTCGCCGTACCCAAAGGCCTTTACCCGATTTCCGGACACGCCCTGGCTTTCCAGGTATCGTTTGGCGGATTCAGCCCTTTTCAGGGAAAGCTCCATATTGTAATCATCCGTGCCTCTGGAGTCTGTATAAGCGATCATTTCGATTTCCATCGAAGGATATATGTTCATTAAATTGACCAGTGCATCCAACTCGCGGGCTGCGCCTCTGCGGATGGCAGACTTATTAAAATCGTAGTAGATGTTTTCCAAAACGATTACTGTTCCTTCCTTAATAGGTTCCCGCAGGAAATTATCAGCGACCGGATTGAGTTGAAGGTTTACATTCAGTGAAGGCGATTGAGCCATCGTTCCTGTTTCTGTAGAAACTTTATTTGCGCCCTTTGTATATCCTTGTTTTTCCGCCTGAATAGTAAAGTTACATCCGAAAGGCAGGCAGGCCTGAAATTCTCCACTTGCATTAGATTCCACAACAGTCACATCATTGGTACATTCATTGATGATCCGGATAGTTGCATTCGGAACCGGTGATTCATAATTTTGAATGCTGACAATTCCGGAAAGTAACACACAAGACTGTGGTCGCATCGGAATCCGTATTGTTTGTGGGCCGGTTTCACCAACAGTAGAATAGAGCACTTCGCCCATTTCAAAACCATCTTTTTCAACCAACAGCACATAACTTTTTTCCGCTTTCAGGCGTGAAACGGCTTCGCCATTTGTATCGGTATATAGCTGCGGATCTCCAAGCTCGGAGGCTTGTTTACGTACCAGTTTGATTTCCAGTTCGTCAGATCCATTGGACGCCGGAACGAGGTGCACATCATAAAATTCATTCCCTTCGATAAAACCATCTGCAGAACGTTCAAAGGCTCTTACGGAGGCCGTTGGGATGCGTTCATTCGTTTCGGAGTTAAATACAATCAACTTCGATGGTAATTCAAGCACACTATTAATACCTTTTAATCCTTCCGGCAAAATGATTCGATAAATATCATCTTTTCCGTAACCGCCAGCCCGATCAGATGCAAAAAAGCCCATGGTGCCTTCTGGATTAAGGATGAAGCCCAGATCAGATCTGGCTGAGTTTAGGGGCATTCCGAGGTTGAAAACCTTACTCCAGGACTGGCCACTAACATTGATCATAAAAATATCAAGCCCACCATATCCTTCGTGTCCGTCTGATGAAAAGAATAACATGCCACTGTCGTGAATAAAAGGGAAAACCTCATTTTGTGTGGTATTGACCTCCTGTCCCAAATTGAGTGGCTGAGTCCAGCTATCACCTACCTTTTCAACTACATATAAATCATATCCACCATAACCTCCCGGCATATCCGAAGAAAAGTATAAGCGGCGGCCGTCGGCTGAAAGGGATGGATGCATGCAGGAATACTCATCGCTGTTAAAGGGTAATTCGCGTACGTTCTCCCAATCAAAAACGCCTTTTTCTGCTTCATAAATTTTCAGACGTGTAACATCTCTGGAATCTGCCTGGCGCACTCCTTTGTGCATATTATTGCGTGTAAAATAAATTCTGTTCCCTGCCTTATTGAAAGTTACAGGCCCCTCATGGGTCTGTGAATTTACATTTACAGAAAAGTCTTGCGGTTCTAAGGGGTTGCCTTCTTTATCCAACTCCGCATAAAATAGTTCGAAAAAAGTTTCTCCGATTTTTTTATCTATCGGGCCATTCTGGTAACGGCTGGAAACATAAACGATTCCATTTTGATAAAAAGCCGGTGAAAAATCCAGGTGCTCTGTATTGATCAGTACAGAATTCCGAATGGCAATATTGGGGTTTAACTCCCCTTTTTCATATAACTTATCCGAAGACTTTGACTTAGATGTCGTTGGTTGAGCCCAAATAATACCCGTCATTGACAGGAGGATCATAAAGAGCGCCAAGCGGAGCAAATTTCGTTGGTTTGTTTTCATGAGTTTAAAACTTGGATGGATAGCAGAAATCAATAAAAAATTCCGAAGGGTAGTAGATGTTCCTGGTAATTTTTCCAGTACTCAACAAAAATATGTGATTTTTTCTAATTTGTTGAATGCATAGCACTCGTCTAACGAACCCGGTCCGGTCGCTAGTACTTTCTACTATCATTATTTCGAAGCAGGAACGGCTAAAAAAAGCGTGGGTTGATATACTCATCCCCTTCCGCCTGATTTATGCAGAATCGCAATAATGCCTCAATACTACCTGTATTGTAATCCTTTAGGTCCGACAGGGTAATATCGTATGAAACTCCAAAAAGTAAATTTCTGGAAATTTGTGCCGCCAACATAATGTCTAACGATTCTCCAAAACCTGTAGTTGATGATCCACCTAATCGATAGGTTAAGCCGGCCATATACTTGTTAATGATGTTGAGGGTAACATTGAAATCGGCATCAAAGGGAGAATTATCCACATACTTGATCAGAATTTGAGGCTGCAAACTGGTATTATCACTCAACGGAATCGATACCCCTCCCATAAAATAGAAGTGGCGCAATTCGCGACTGACTTCCAGTGTAGAATTGCCAAAATCAATATTATTGTCAATTATGCGAGGCACTGAAAACCCGACATAGTACTGTTCGCCTGAATAATAGACTCCAGCGCCTGCATTAAAAATAAATTTCTGTTGCGTACCTCCCGGGATACTTTGGTCTATTGCCAGTGGCTGTGTACTTACAAGCCGATCATCCATAAAATCCATTCGGAATGATCGGATCGATCCCTGAAGCCCTAATCCGACATAACCTCTTCCTAGTCGAAAGCGGTAAGAATAAATACCGTTGAAGGTAATGGATTCGGTGATACCAACCGTTTCCCGATGCAGGATACCACCTATTCCCACTCGTTGGTTAACAAGCGGCATCGCATAGGTAACGATCTGCGTTTGTGGAGCGCCTTCCAGGCCGATCCACTGTGATCGAACAATTGCCGAAATACAAGGCGACTCGCTGGATCCTGCATACCCCGGATTATACCCGAGTTTGTAATACATGAACTGGGTGTACTGAGCCTGTTGCTGCGCACTCCCTTGAAAGCATAGAAACAGAAAAACTGTCAGTGTAAGTATGGATCTCATACAATTTGCTTTTTTCGGTTTGGGATGGCGGCCCGAAGCTACGCCCCGGGCCGCGCTCTGTTTATTTATCTGTGAACAACCAGGAACCCGGTTTTAATTTGCGAACCGTCTCCAAAATTGAGTACGTAAAAATAAGTACCAACTGGTACTGGTTCCCCATTATACATCCCGTTCCAGTTATTGAGATAGGGTGAAGCCCGGAATACCTCATCTCCCCATTGATTGAAGATAGATACTTCACTATTTGGAAACGCATTGGACTCTGCCAGGCAAGGCACTACAAAATCATCGTTTACACCATCGCCATTGGGCGTAATGATCGACGGCACCACACAGGCCGCATCCCGGCCAATATCAAAGAAGACCGTTGCTTCTGAGCAATCGCAGGATTCACTACAGAGCTGATAGGTGAATTCATCCGGGCCGATGTAATTATTCTCTGCCTGGTAGCTAAATTGACCGTTCCCCAAGTCTGTTAGTATTCCATGCTCGGGAGAAGTCAGCGCTTCAATAAAATAGTCGTTCGGAATAAAATCATTTGTTGAAACATCAAATGTTATGAAGTCTGCAAATTCTACCAACACATTGTCTGTTTCTGCAAGTGGCAAATATTTGTATTGCACAATGACGGTATCAACACCATCCGGGCCACAATCTCCATTATTGAGTGTCCAGATAAAAATGTTTTCACCCGGACTCAGATTACAAACTTCAGATTGATTATCAAATACATCTTCGAAGGTAATATCAGGATCAGGAGAAGACCACATCCCCTGTGCTATTGCTGGTTCGCTGGCTCCCAGGAAGGTACAGCCGTCTCCACATTCAAAGAAATCCTGACCAGCTACAGATTCTGCATCCGAAACAAAAACTTCTACCTCATCTACAGATATGCCGCAACCATTATCTGCCAGGGTCCAGAAAAACAAGTAGGTATTTCCGGGCACCAATCCTGTTATCTGCGTTTGAGGATCTTGTGGATCCACAATTACAACACCTAAATCCGCCTGACTTCCAGGCTGTGACCAGGAGGCAATACCCGTTACCGGGAAAAAAGAATTCAGGTTAACCGAATTTCCATCACATATCTCAATATCAGCACCGGCATTTGCCGCTTCAATAATGTCTATAAAGACCTGCATGGTATCAACAGAATAATTTACACAGGCCCCGTTTGAAAGTGACCAGATAAAATTATAGGTGCTACCGGCAACAGTTCCCATTACAGATGTGGAGCCCATATCCGGATTTACAATCATTGCCCCTGCCGGGTTTCCAAATTGTTGGCTCCACAATCCCGTACCCTGTGAAGGCGGCGTCGCATTCAGAAGAACCTGTTCATTTTCGCAGAAGTTTACGTTGGGTCCTGCATTAGCGACTGATGATGGCGTTTCATACATATTCACGATAGTGGGCACAGATAATGGTGACTCGCAATCATTAAGAATTGCCACTGCTGTGAATTCATATTGCCCCTGGCTAAATTGACTGAAATCCGTAATGGTAAGGGTCAATAAACCGCTTGGCAGTCCAATTGACTGTCCATTATAATACCAGGCATAAAGCGCTCCCGGCGTCGAAGAAGCCGGTGTAATGGAAAGCGTTAAGGAAGCACCTGGTGCATCAATACACACATCCCCACTATTGTTGACAACCGGTTTAGTTGGCGAATTATTGACCGTAACAAAGGTGGTCAGTGGTTCTGAAACACAACCGTCCAGGTCAACTACCAGTGTATAAGTGCCAGTATTCTGCGCCGGATTTGCATTCGGGATTACCGGATTGCAATTTGACGAACTAAAGGGCGGTGGACCAAACCATTCATACTCTGCTCCCGGAATACAATTGACAAACTGTAATAAGATCTGATCGCCTTGGCAAACCGGACTATTACTTGTAACCGTACCACTTGGGATCGGGTTTACTGCAATGGAGCTTAGTGCCGAAGTATCTGTCTCACACCCATCCACAACTACATATACCGCATATCCACTTCCATCATTATCCAGCGTAAGCGGAGGCAATTGAATCGAAGGGCCACTAGACTGGAAATTCCCGACAGGGGTAATCCACTGATAGATTTCGGAGGCGCCCTGAAACAAATCTGTTGTCTGTAAACTAATTACATCGCCTTCACAATAAGAACTTGCTAGCGGGTTCGGCACGGGTGTTGTCGGATCGGCTAAAATGAAGCCCATGTCAATAAGCGTCGGTGCCGACTCTGTTACGCAACCGTTTCCATCAGTAACCTCTAGTGTATATTCTCCATTTACCAAAGCCGGGATAGCATTCAATAATTTGCCGACAGAATCCACAGATACTACCATATTATTGATATTCATCCATTGGTAATCATAAGTACCATCATCTTCCGGGAAAATCGTTGCAAAGAGGCAAACATCTGTCGGTCCTTCCGGACAAGCAGGTGCATTATTGCTCACACTTGTAATAGTCGGTGCTTCATTTACAATTACCGAAACGTCATCCGTGTTTTCACAACCCACATTACTGGTTACCGTAACTGTATAAACGCCGGCAATTGGGTTGTTGATGGTTTGTTGCTGCCCGATCAAAATTTGCTGATTGGGCATTTCCCATTCGTAGATTGCACCAGGGGTCTGGTTTACAGATAGCATCAACTGTTCATTATCACAAACGGGACTATTACTCAATGCCTGCACAACAGGCAGGTTTGACACAAATACAGTTGTTGGTTCCGATGGATCTGAAACACATAAATTATCGACCACTTCCAGCGTCCAGTTACCTGCATAAGACTGGATCGCATTTTCCAGAATCAGGATACTGGTATCTGTTTGGAAACTCAAGGTACCCGGACCATCCCACAAATAAGTTGTCAGTCCTTCCAGATTCGTCATCAGGATAATCGTATCACCGATACAGGCAGGTTGGTTTACAGAAGTATTATTTCCGACCTCCGGTGTTTCAGGTTTTTCGAGCACATTGACTACCGTAAAAGCAGGTGCCGATATACAACCATTAACAGATGTAGTTAATGTATATAAACCGTCGTCCACTAACTCAGCACTCAAAATGGCTGCCGGGTTTTGTGAAAAGGACTCGTAGTTGTCGGGGCCTACCCAATGGTACATATACCCGGGGCCGGTACTTGGTGAACCAAGCACAATAACGCCTCCTTCACAAACATCTATTACAGCATCATTAGTCTGCGCCGTAGGAACAGCTGTAATATGGACACATTCGGAGGCAGATGGATTTGACACACAGCCATCTCGAATAATAATCACATAAAAACAACTATCACCAGCCATATGAGGGCCCGGATATGTGTAAGAAGGGACAGATGTTGTTGCAAGCAGAAAGCCATTTGGCGAATCTCCACTATACCACTGGTACTGAAGGGAGCTTCCTCCCGGAGGTGCCGTAGTTTTTAAAACAATGTTATTATTAGAGCAGATATCATTATCTGTAAAGAAAATCACAGGAGTAACCGGCAGGTCAGAAATAGGCACCTGGATTTCTCCATCCGATTTACAGCCTGTTAAACCTTCGATGGTAACAGTATAGGTACCCTGGTTGGCGCTGGTCACATTCGGAATCACGGGATTCGCCTGGGAAGAAGAAAAGCCCGGTCCTGTCCAGCTATAAATATAATTGTTGGGATTGCCCGGCGGGTTTGCAAAAAGGAACAGGGTATCACTTCCACAAGCAGCAATGAAAAAGCTTGGCTCTGGCGCTTCTCCTTCCACCCGGACGAAGCCATTGCAACCAGCTGTATTTCCCGATTCATCCACAACAGTGAGTACGACCTGAATCGTATCTCCGATCATGTCACAGGTAATCAAATCCGGCGAAACAGATAAGCTCTGGATCGCACAGTTATCAAAGCTACCCGCATCCACCTCTTCCGGCAATATGGCATCTGTAACCAGTCCGGAAGGATCAATGTAAACGATACTTGATTGGCAGGCGGCTGTTGGAGCCTGATTATCGGATACCGTAATATCAAAGGAGCAGGTATCTATATTTCCGTAAAAGTCGGATACAATATAGGAGACTGTAGTTACTCCCTGATTTAATTCCTCAACAGGAGGAATTAAGGCACTGGTCAATTCCGTATTTGGAATAGTGGTTGCCCCGGTAGCAAAAAAGGTTGGAATTACGGTTCCATAACTTAAGGTACAGCTTATGGTACTGATCCCATCCGGATCACCATTGTTATTTACAGCGCCCGGATTACATGGATTAATACCCGGATCTGGCACTGGAGGCGGCACCGGAAAATCAATATTTGAATCTGCTACAATGGCAAAAAATCCAAATAAGGCCCAGTTGTTAAAGGTCGCAGCCGGAATGATAAAAGTAGCTACCGAAGGCGTATTACAATCGCCGGGTGTAACATGTGGCTGACCAATCTCTGTCGTTCCAATAGGATTTCCCATTGGATCTAATATTTCAAAATATTCTCCGGCGGATTCTATATCACCCGTGATGGTAAAACTCAGGATTACATCACCTACCGCAGTTGGACTCAAGCCAGTAAAGATGAATGCTTTGTCATCGGCATTATATACCCCTAAATTCGGATTTATGGTAAAGGTCATGAATGCATCCTGGGGATTACTTGGCTGAGTAGCAACAACTAATTCCGTCACTGCACAATTATCCGTAACGCCTTCCGGAATCGGTATCTCTACCAAGGCCGTACACTCATTTAAATCAGTGGATACACTAAAATCATCCGGACAGTCAATGACGGGTGGTTCCATGTCCTCAACGGTGATTTCAAACGAGCAGGTGCTTTCATTTCCGGCACAGTCGGTTACATAATACGTTATCGGGTTTGTACCTAAAGGAAGCGTTACAAAAAACGGACCGATCGGATCGACAAGTATTCTTGGGCCACCATCCACACTGTATTCCATTCTGGTGCCTTCCGGGCTGGTTGCCGGATAAGCCAGATTTGCGCGAACGGTACCGCCTGAACAAATCGCATTTACGGTAAATCGTCCCGGAAGCGGTGCCGGATCATTTGGAATAGCTGTAATTTCAACAATACCATCAAAGGCCCAGGCATTAAATGTGCTGGCCGAAATCGTAAAGGTGGTTTGAGAAGAATCACACTGAACCGGCGTCAAATTCGTGTTTCCCAGAAAAGAACCGTCTTCTCCGTAGATGAGCAGGAATTCTGTCGGACTTTCTGCATCTACATTCTCCAGAGAAATAGTGAGTGTCACATCGCCGCTCGCCTGAACCGGTGAGCTGGCTACTCCTATCTGGAAATTCAAATTAGAAATAGGTGTTTCCAGGGTATCAACCATACCGCCAGGTCCCATGATCATCAGGGCCTGCTCATAACTTAAATTTAAAGGTTCATTTCCACAACCTTCCACAATATTCGGCGGCGTAAGAAGAATAGTTCCTTCACAAACGCCCGGATCGGTACCAATAGTGGTATTCTGCGGACAAGAAGTAATTGATGGTGGCGTATTGTCAAAAACAGTGAATGTTGCTGTCGTGGTATCAGCGTTTAGGCATTCATCAATAACAATAAAATCTACAGTCTGCTGTCTGTAAACACCAATGACCACTGGCATACAGTCTGTAGGTGGCAAATTTGGAGACACATTGGTGCCGGCATTTACGGCCATCCAACTAATCGAATTTGAACAATTATCTACGGCAAGTGCATTGCCATTTGCAGCCACCCAATCGGCAAATGCCTGTTCGGCGTCTGCATTCGTGGTACAGTCAATATTTTCATCTGCTGCGGCCTGCGTAAAAACCGGGGCCAACAAATCCTGAAGAATTAAATGCTGTTGTGTCGAATCTATATTACCACAGGCATCTTCCACATACCAGGTCCGCAGGATCGTAAAACTGTTTGTACAAACCTGATCTGTAAAAAGATCTGTATGTGTCAAACTTACCTGTGCGTCGCAATTGTCTGCCAAATCTGTTGGCATCCCAGTATCAGCAGGATTGGTGGAGGCATCGCAGGCCAGGTAGATCGTGTCTTGTGCCGGAGGTGTAAAGCTTGGGGCAATCGTGTCTATCAGGAAGATATGCTGTACGATAGATCGAATATTTCCACAGGAATCACCAACCATCCAGGTACGGGCAATATCCAAATTTTGCGGGCAGCCAAGGGTTGTCGAATCATCCGAAAAACCGATGATAAAGCCAGCCAAGCAGTTATCTGAAATGCTGAGTGGGTCAATTTCGCCGGTAGTAGCCGGCGACACATCCGAACCACAATCAAGGGTAGTATCCACCGGAACAGTAAACAAAGGTGCCACGGTATCAACAACGGTGATCACCTGCGTTTCCATAGCCATATTTCCGCAATTGTCTGAAACAGACCAGGTGCGGGTAATAGTATAGTTTGCATCCGAGCAAGAGCCGTTTGCTGTTTGATCGTCGCTGCTGTTAAAACTAACAGCTGGCAGGTTGAGGTCACAATTATCAGAGGCCGTTACGGTGGGAGCCACCGGAATTTGTTCGCCACAGGCAATGGTTGTATCCATGGGAACATTTGCCAGTACAGGCGGATTGTTGTCGATGATCTCAAAAGAAGCCGATGCTGTTGCAACCTGTCCGCAACCGTCTTCCAACATAAATGTCACCACAATGGTCTGGCAATCGCCTGCAACAAAAGGGGGGCCGTCATGTGTCAGAGTCAACACATTACAATTATCCGACCCGGTAGCCAGGATTGTATTTTGCTGGGTGATAAGCCAGGTGTTGTAAGCAGCGTTTGCAACAGCACAATCACCGGAACCGTCTGCTGGGGGCGTTCCAATTGTTGGCGCTTCGTTATCAACACCTACTGTAATTTGATGTGAAATCGTAGTGGCATTTCCCGAATCATCTGTGGCTGTCCAGCTTCGTGTGATCACGATAGGCGAGACACAATTCGGCCCCGAAAGCGGTGGGGTGTCAACGGCATTGGCAAAAATGCTGCCATCACAATTATCTTCCGCTACCATAATAAAGGGAGCCGGAATATCTCCGTAACAATCCACTACCAGATTTGCTGGTGGTGGATTGTTAAAAACAGGCGCAATGCCATCCACAAAGTCAATGTCAAAATAGAAGGTATCTACATTCGACATATCATCTGCTGCGATGAATGCGACAGTAAGGGTTTGCACTCCATCAACGACGCCGTTTAAGGCATATCCTGTCAGCACAGCATCCACACCTGTCGGCGGGACAATATTCGCACCTATATTTGAAGTAACAACGGGTGGCATCCCGTCAAAGTCGAGTATAGCTTCACAATTACTATCCAGACTAAAGCTGCCCGGACCCGGATAGCTAAAATCAAATTGACCGTAAAGGGGTGTAAGACCCGGCAAACACAAGAGGGCCAACCAAAAAATTCGGTGTAACCTTTGTTTCATATAAATCGGTTTAGACGTGTTTGGGATTATCAACCTAGATGGTTTTGGGTAGATGTTTGCTCGCAAAAATAGCGATTACTCCCTGCTTCTTCATCAGAGAAGCAAGAACCTATGGTAAAAAAGCCTTGTGCATTGGACACAGAGGGGTAGGGTACTTTCAAGATTGTGTTCATGGAATATCGGATTCAAGCACTAAATAAGGGCTGAAAATCACCGTAAAATTAACAAAATATCCGTTTCCTCAATAACTCATACCGTTTAAAAACGAGTGATTGGTCTGATGTTGGCTTTAATTTACTCTTCTTCCGAAGAATCAGTTGATCGCCCAATTAACTTTTTATCTTCTATTTTGTCGTCCAGGAAGCGGTTTAACTTATCGATTTCCACATTTGACTTGATCTCGCCAAAAGCATCAATTCGAATATCAAAACCTGATAAATCTTTATGGACTTCCGGATTACCTTTTTTTGGCTTTTTCTTTGGCATAAGAAACTTTGGGTAAAGATGATTGTTTTTTCACGCGCTGTCAAGGGGCAACCTGATGAAGCAGATCGGAAATCCGCTTATCAATCTCTTCTTTTCCAAGGAGTTCCATCATCTCAAACACACCCGGACCTTTAGTTGTACCACTCAGTGCTATACGAAGGATCGGCAGCACATCACCAAAACCCAGTTCGTTGGCAGCCATAAACGACTTTACCACTCCTTCTGTGGCTGCCGCCGAATAATCAGGGAGCGCATTTAAATCAGATCGCAGGGTTTCAAACAAGGGCGCCCGTTCAGGCTTCCACTTTTTGGACAAGGTTTTTTCGTCATACTCCTTTACCGACTCGAAGAAATAATACCCATCATTGAGGATATCGGTATAAAAGGTCACACGCTCTTTAAGTAAGCCGCACACGCCTGCCATAAATTGATTGGAAACCACATAGCCGCGTTCTGCGGCAATCGGTTGGATCACTTCAGCAAGCTTCTCATTACTTGCTGCCTGTATATATTGCTGGTTAAACCACTTTGCTTTGTCAAAATCAAAGCGGGCTCCCGATTTACTGACCTTGTCCAGAGAAAAGGCTTGCGAAAGGGCTTCCAGGGAAAATATTTCCTGTTCTGTGCCAGGATTCCAGCCCAGAAAAGCTAAAAAGTTGGTCACAGCGGCCGGATCAAACCCAAATTCCCGGAAACCAATGAAGGAGTCTTCTACCACATCACTTTCCCACGAAAGTGGAAAAACCGGAATCCCCAGTTTAGCACCATCCCGTTTACTTAACTTTCCATTTCCGCTAGGTTTCAAAATCAATGGCAAATGGGCAAATTCAGGCATACTTGATTCCCAGCCCAGAAAGCGGTACAGCAATACATGATGGGCCGTAGAAGGCAGCCATTCTTCCCCGCGTATGACGTGGGTAATTTCCATCAAATGGTCATCAACGATGTTTGCCAGGTGGTAGGTGGGCATCCCGTCGCCCTTCAGAATAACTTTATCATCCAGTTCATCAGATTGGAAAGACACTTCTCCCCGGATTTGATCCTGCACCGTAACTGTTTCGCCGGAAGGCACTTTAAGCCGCACGGTATAATCAGCTCCGGATGCCAATAATGCAGATACATCCGATTTTTCCATACTCAGGCTGTTCCGCATTTTCATGCGAATCTTGCCATCATATTTAAAGGTGTGGTTGCCTGCTTCTTTTTCAGCCAGGCGCCGTGCGTCTAATTCTTCCGGGGTATCAAAAGCATAATAGGCATGCCCATTTTCAATTAGTTGAAGGGCGTATTGGCCATACAGGTCTTTTCGCTCGGATTGTCGGTAAGGGCCATAAGTGCCTCCATATCCCGGACCTTCATCTGGCTCAATTCCACACCATTTTAACGCATCCACGATATACTGCTCAGCACCGGGCACGTAGCGATTTTGATCTGTATCCTCAATTCGGAGGATAAATGTGCCCCCATGCTTACGTGCGAGCAGGTAATTGTAAAGGGCTGTCCGGACACCGCCAATATGGAGCGCGCCGGTTGGGCTGGGAGCAAATCGAAGTCGGATATTTTGCATAATGAAAAAGCTTCTATGTGTAAATAGGTTTACCGGCTGAACAAATTGTCGGATAAGAACCTATTGGCTTGAAATAGAGAGAACACTGCCAAAAATCAGGCAGCACTTTCCATCAATGTTTCGTTTATGGTAAAAGATCCGGAATTCCTTCCGGGAATAATAAACAAGGCGCAAAACTACGAATTTCGTCTTTCATAAACAGTCCCAAAATCAGTGGTAAGCCATAAACATATCTAAACCAGTAAGCATGTATCTTGTTCGCACACCCCAACTAATCCAAAACCTCTTCCCAAACTTCATTTGGAAGATGCCAACCGCAGAGAAAATCCTTCACTTAACATTTGATGATGGCCCGATTCCGGAGCAAACCCCTTGGGTCCTGGACCAACTGGCCGCATTCGATGCAAAAGCTACTTTCTTTTGCGTAGGTGATAACATTCGTAAAAATCCGGAGATTTTCGAGCGTATCATGGAAGAGGGACACCAGGTAGGCAACCATACTTTTCACCACCTCAATGGCTGGTCTTCTGATAACATCCCCTATTACCATGATGTAAGACATTGTGCGAAACAGGTCAAAACGGATCTTTTCCGTCCGCCATACGGCAAACTAAAACCCCGCCAGGCTCAATTTCTGCAGCGGCACTACCATATTGTTATGTGGGATGTACTTAGTGGGGATTTTGACCCGCGGCTCAGTAAAGAACAATGCCTCGAAAATGTAATCAGCAATGCACAGAATGGCTCGATCATTGTGTTTCACGATAGCATTAAGGCTGGAGAGAAAATGCAGTTTGCCTTGCTCGAAACACTCCAACACTTTACAGATTTAGGGTACAGATTTGAATCAATAGCCCCTAAAAGAGCAGAGAAACACGTTCCGCTGTTACAGTCTGCTTAGTGCCTGTACTTTTTGCGCAGTTAGCCTGCTTTTCAGCTTAAGACAACAATTCCTTTACTTTGGATGCGATGGTTTTTCCATCTGCTCTACCGGCAAGTTGTGCGTTGGCCATTCCCATCACCTTGCCCATATCCTTCATGGAGGAGGCTCCGGTTTTAGAAATCAGATCGCTGATGAAAGCCGAAATTTCTGACTCAGACATTTGTTTTGGCAAAAAGCGTTCGATCACTTCAATTTCTTCACGCTCAATTTGAGCCAATTCTTCCCGATCCTGCTTTTCGTATATCTCCAGGGATTCTTTGCGTTGTTTGACCAGTTTTTGCAACATTTTTATTTCTGTTGCTTCATCCAGTTCTACTCCGGAGCCATCTGTTTTTTGGAGGAGGATGGCTTGTTTAATTGCCCGTAAGCCACGCTTTCCGGCTTCATCTTTTGCCTTCATGGCGTTTTTCAACTCCTCGTTTACTCTGGATTCAAGTGCCATTTTTATCCGTTTATTTCTTTAGAAATTCTATTTATAAACCCGTACTGCCTGATTCTAGTTCCCGTTGTTTCAGGATGCGTTTTGTAAGATTCACAAAATCGCGAACCGAGAGCTGTTCCGGACGTTCATTAAACTCCTGATCCAGAAAAAAGGAGGGATCTTCCACTAAGCCTTTCAGGGTATTTCGAAGCATTTTTCGGCGTTGGGAGAAGGCTTGTTTCACCACCTTTCGAAACCAGCGATTATCTACGTCTGAGATTGGTACTTCTCGTCTGACCAATCGTATTACCGCAGAATTCACCTTTGGTGGCGGGTTAAACGATCCCGGTTTTACGGAAAACAATAATTTTCCGTCGTAATAGGCCTGGGTCAACACGCTGATCACCCCATAGGTTTTACTTCCGGGTTCTGCCACAATACGCTCAGCCATTTCTTTCTGAAACATGCCAACCATTTCCGGGATGCGATCCATATATTCCAGCATTTGGAATATTATCTGAGAGGAAATATTGTACGGGTAATTCCCGATAAGGGCGATTGAACCCGCTTCCGGCGGAAATTCATTCAAATTAACTTTCAGGAAATCCGACAACATGATGTGCCCTTTGAGATCGGGAAATTTTTCTTCCAGAATCGGGATCATCTCCCGGTCGGCCTCCACCGCATAATACGATTTCGGCTTTTTGATGAGGTACTGGCTGAGCATACCCATGCCAGGGCCTACCTCCAGGATATTAGCGTATCCGGTACCCGAAAGGCTGTCAGCAATACGCTCGGCAATGCTGTCGCTTGTTAAAAAATGTTGGCCGTAGGATTTCTTTGCTTTCAAATCCCCGCAAAGGTATCCTAAAGTTTAGAACAAAAAAAGGAAGGCCCTTCCGGGAACAGCTATTTGGCTGAACAAGGGATTATTGTGATCTTGTCAGCAAATTAGAGACAAACGATATGAGCAAGATAAAGATTGGCATCTCCATGGGCGACATGAATGGCATTGGCCTGGAGGTGATCCTAAAGACCCTGGAACGAAAAGAAATCTTAAATCTTTGTACACCTATTATTTATAGTTCTTCAAAAGTAGTTGCTTACCATAAAAACCTGGTTGGATTTGATGACCTTCAATTTCAGTCTATCCGGGGTGCTGAAAAGCCTTTTATTGGCCGTATTAATGTGGTCAACTGCTGGCAGGAAATGGCCAACATCACGCTCGGCGATGCTACAGCCGAAGGCGGAAAATATGCTTTTGAATCGCTTAAAAGAGCAGTACAGGATTTGAAGAAAGGTTTGATAGATGCGATCGTGACGGCTCCAATCAACAAACAGGCGATGCAGCTGAGCGGTTTCCCTTATCCCGGACACACCGAATTTTTAAGCGACGAACTCGGAGATGGCAAAAGCCTCATGTTATTGGTGAGTGAACAGATGCGCATGGGCTTAGTGACCAATCATTTACCTATTGAGCAGGTGGCTAAAAGTATCAGCAAGGAGTTGGTGATGCATAAAATCATCCTGCTCAATGAAGCTTTAAAAATGGATTTCGGACTTGAGCGGCCGACTATTGCAGTTCTGGGTCTCAATCCACATGCCAGCGACGGCGGGGTATTAGGTACAGAGGAAGAGGCGATCATCCGGCCTGCAGTAGTCGAATGCAAAAAGAACGGTATTATGTGTGTAGGCCCCTTTGCGGCCGATGGATTTTTTGGCAATCGTCAGTATCAAAAGTTTGATGGCATCCTGGCCATGTATCACGACCAGGGATTGATACCATTTAAAACGATCTCCTTTGGAGAGGGTGTCAATTTTACGGCAGGCTTGCGGGGTATCCGTACCTCTCCCGATCACGGAACCGCCTTTGATATTGCCGGAAAGAATGAAGCCGATCCCGGCTCTTTTCGCCAGGCACTATACCTCGCCATCGATATTAGCCGCAACCGGGCTATGTTTCAGGAAATCAGTCACAGCAAAAAAGACAAACGGGAACAGCCGAGCGAACCCAGCGAAGAAGGTTAAAATCTAAATCCTGCCACTTGATCGGGCCGCAGGAAGTCATAATAGAATAAACGGTATTCCTCAATTGTTTCGATTAGAAGTTCCCCATAGAGTGGGTCTGTGGCATATCCCGCTGCTTCTAAACCATGTGCCCAGTGTTTATAATCGGTGCGCGGATACCGGAACAGGCTTTTATAATACTTTCGATGTAGCAGGAAATTGGTGTGGTCAATGAAGGAATCGTAAATTGCCGGGTACTTTCTAAAACAGGAGGGAATAAGTACGCCCTGGCTATTGTGATCATCATCGTAATGATAAACGACCTCCTTAGACCATTCATCATTACATTTTATCCCGAAATGGTTGTTTGATTTTAGTGCCAGATCGCTTGTTCCAAATTCAGATTCAACAATGGCCTGAGCAAGAATAATACTTGCCGGAATACCCGATCTACACATTTCCTGAACCGCTAATTCACGAAAGGTATAAATGTAAACCTCTTCCATTGACGGATAGTCAGGTTTGCCAAATGACAGGCAAACTAATCCGGGGAGGATTAAAAATATAAAGGTTCCAGGCTTCATTACTTCCACTGTCTGTTCAAACCAGGTAACACCAAAAGACCCAGGGTCTAATCAGGTAATCGGCGAAACCAAACTTAATAAAAACGCTGAAATTCCAGGGGGATTTGGAATCTTTGCCTACCCCAAAGACTTAGGGCAGGTAATGAATAGTTCAAATATTCATTCTTTTGGGCAATTCTGCAAGTATGCTACCCTTTTTTCTAAAAAAAGGAGCCTTTCATCTTTCTGTCAAAATTTTTACTTTTGCAGATTATTTCTCCCGAGAACATATTTCAGTATTTCAGCAAACGAAAGGGAATTTTCCTTCCAAAATTAAATGTTCATGAGCGAAAAATTAGTAAAATCACGTTACTCTGATGAAGATCTGGAAGAATTTCGAGTGCTGATCAACGAAAAACTGGAAAAGGCGAAGTCTCAAATGGACTTTTACCTCCAACAACTTTCTGATCAGGCAGACAATCCGGATTCTAAAGTAAAAGGATTGGATGATGGCTTAAGTACTGCAGAAAGTGAACGTGTTACCGCTATGGCCGGACGTCAAAAGAAGCATATTCAGCATCTTGAAAACGCCTTGATCCGGATAGATAATAAAGCCTTTGGTATTTGCCGGGAAACCGGCAAATTAATTTCTAAGGAACGACTTCGGGCTGTTCCGCACGCTACGCTAAGCATTGAAGCGAAACAAGGTCGCTAACAGCATGAATCAATAGTTCTTGAATAATGACTTAATAGTGATTATGCGAGCACGTATAATCACTATTTTTAGTGGCAAAAATTGAAAGCATTGAAAACAGCTCACAAAGTCTCCCTCTTTATCCTCTTTATTCTTCTTGTTGACCAGCTTGTGAAAATTTGGGTAAAAACCAATATGAGTTACGGCGACGAAATATTCCTGTTTGGATGGGACCGGCTACGGATTCATTTTGTGGAAAACAACGGGATGGCCTTTGGTCTTTCGCTCGGAGGCTCCTGGGGAAAGCTTTTGTTGAGCTTATTTCGAATTGTAGCTGTTGGCTTTTTAATCTACTACCTCCGGGTGTTGATCAAAAATAAAGCCTCTTTTGGTTTACTGGCCTGCTTCGGGCTCATTCTCGCCGGTGCTATGGGTAATATCCTTGATAGTGTTTTTTATGGCGTCATTTTTTCAGACTCCATACCTGGAGGTCCCGCAGCTATTCTGTTTCCCCCGGAGGGCGGCTATTCAAATCTTTTACATGGCAGAGTAGTAGATATGTTCTACTTCCCAATCTTTGAAGGAAATTTTCCCCAATGGTTTCCATTTTGGAAAGGCGAACACTATATCTTTTTCCGGCCGGTTTTCAATGTGGCCGACTCTGCAATAACTATCGGAGTTTTGAGCCTGATTCTGTTTCATCGATCCTTTTTTACAGCTGAAACCGATAAGAAGCAACAAGAAACGGCAGTCACCAACGAATTGATAACTGCCGTTCCGGAAGGTCCTGTAGAAAGTCCTCAGACGGACTCCAATTAATCCTCCTGAATATCTAAGAACTTATTTACTGCAGCAACTGCGGTAGCAATCTTTTTGTGATTCACCCGGTAATGAATGAATTTGCCTTCCCGCTCTGTAAGAACCAGATTCTGCTGCCGTAAAATGCGCAGGTGCTGCGAAGTAATTGATTGCTCCAAATGAAGTGTATTGTAAATCTTATTTACGTTCACCGATCCGTTACTATCAATAAAACTCAATAAACGCAATCGAAGCGGATGTGCTAATGCGCGTAGAATTTCGGATGCATCTAATAACCGCTCTTGGTTAATTCCCAACTGAGTATCCATCATAATCTTCTTGTCTGGCTATTCTATTAATCCAGACAAAGATGGGAAATTCAATTTGGAAAATCAACCCACTTTACAAGAAAGTGGCATCATTTTACGAGAAAACGGTATATTTTTTCAAAAAAGCGGACTTTTACTCTACCAGCTCTTCTACTAATCTTGAAATTTGGATCATTCGATCCTCATCCAGCGAGTAATAAATAAACTTTCCCTGGCGGTCAGTTTTCACGACACCTGCCCGACGAAGAATGGCCAGATGTTGTGAAGCTACAGATTGCTCCAACCGTAGTTTGATATAAATATCGGTAACGGTCATGATTTTATGCTCTTCCAATGCATCAATGACGCGTTGGCGAAGTTTGTGGTTTACCGCTCTTAGTACCATGACTGCTTTCCGCAATTCAGCATAATCCAGCTTAATGTCAAACAGGTCATTCTGAAGGACCACTTTTTCGTTTTTTTGATTTCTCATAATCGGAATTTTATTAATCTAAAAACCTCCACCAAGCCTAATACCAAAACCGTACCAAACTTGATGGTTTTTAGAAATTGGGAAAAAATTGCCTTTCGATTATCTATCGAAGACACCAATAGCAGGCCTTTTAAAGCCATACATTTAATTTGCAAACTAGAATAAAGGTGGAATTTGAACGGCGAGCTGGCCGGTTTTTGGGAAATCCACCATCTTTAAGATAGGTACAGGCAAACTGTACGTCGGTTATTAATAGCCAAGTTACTACAAATTGAAAAAAAATTCAATATGTTGCCTAAAGTGGGTTCCCTTTTTTTGAAACTGTGATATTCGGGCGCTTTAAATAATTTGGAGAATAGGATGCCAGGTTTTCAAAATGTGCATCCGCAAAAGCTGCTTCCGCGAATGGAATGAGGTGCCTGGCAGCACAGGGGATATCCAAAAATCGACTCCGTTCAGCAGGCAATACCTCGCTGCATTTTGATGCCCCGTTTCCTCCAAAAGCGATCCGGTGGCCATGTTTATAAATAGCCTCAAAATTTGTTCCGTCAATGATCATTGCCTGATTTCCCCATACCTCTTCTACAGAAGGGTTGTATAGAGCCAGATATACTTCCATACGTCGGGCATCAATCATCGGACAAATCCATTCACCGGGTTCGCATTCCAGTGCTATGGCACCTGCCAGGCTTTTGAGTGTATCAATGGCGATCAGGGGCTTATCCAGTGCAAAGCAAATGCCTTTCGCAACAGCGGCACCAACTCTTAATCCCGTAAAAGAACCGGGGCCGTTACTGAGGGAAACAGCATCCAATGAATTTAGTGATTTACCACAGGCTGCCATCAAATCCCGGATCATAATGGTCAGGGCACTTGCGTGCGAATAAGCTGTCGGGTTTACCACTTCCTGGATTAGCTGTCCGCCTTCACTAAGGCAAACAGCGCAAACTTCTGTAGCTGTTTCTATATGCAGGATTAATGCCATGGCCCAAAAGTAAGGGCTTTTTGGGCAGCTCTAGTTGGTTTTACTATAATTTATAATTGCCCAGCTATTAAAGAATATGGCAAACCCAATTGTTTTGAGCAGTTGCATTTTTACATCCGCAAATCCGCTTCCCTTTAAGACTATCATGCGCATCACCTCGATAAAATAGGTGACGGGATTGCACCAGGCAATGATTTTTGCCCAATGAGGCATACTTTCGATTGGTGTAAACAAACCACTCATCAATAAAAAAATCATCATAAAGAAAAAAGCGACAGACATGGCCTGCTGCTGTGTTTCTGAATAGGTGGAAAGCAACAGTCCAAAACCCAGCATCGCAATCAGGAAAATGGATAAAAAACCATAGAGCAGCCCTAAACTACCCATGGGTATAATGCCATATACCAGGCGGGCGACCAGAAACAATCCCACGCTAAAAATAAATATGCCAATCATCCAGAAAGGAATGAGCTTGCCCAGAATGAAATGGTGTTTTTTTATCGGAGTTACATTTATTTGCTCAATGGTACCAACTTCCTTTTCCTTTACAATATTGAGGGAACACATATAGGCTCCAACCATGGTTACAAGTACCGCCAGAATACCTGGCACCATAAAGAAGCGATAGTTTAGCAAGGGATTAAACCAATTGGAGGAAACTATTTCTATTGTTGGAAACTCTTGAAAACGCTGGGGATCTTGCCAGTCGAGCCGAATTTCGGCATTAAAATCAGCAATTATCCGATTCAGATAAGCACCTCCCAAACCGGCTTTTGTGCCATTAATGGCATTGACCGCTATGAACAACTGCTGATGATTTTCCCGAATAAGGCCTTTTTCAAAATCTGCCGGGATTTCCAAAATAAGATCTGATTCATCCAACTCAATTTGCCGAAAGGCCACATCATAGGAATTACCATAATCGGCCAACTGGAAATAACCTGAGGAAATAACCTTGGAAACCAACTGCTGCGAGTAAGAAGAGTGGTCATGATCGACAATCGAAATAGATATGTTCTTAATAGCGTAATCAGCCGCCAGGGGCAAAACCAAAAGTTGGATAACCGGCACTACAAATATGATCGGCAACAAGGCGCGATTCCGAAATATTTGTTTGAATTCTTTCTGTAACAAAAATCGAAGCTGTCTCATGCCAAACGAATTTTAAATTTCCGGAAACTTACCTGCAAGAGAAAAAGGGTCATGCCAAACAGAATAAGTGTTTCTTTCCAAATGGCTGCAAAGCCTAAGCCTTTGATCATGATCGATTTAACAATGATGTAATACCATTTCGAAGGCAATACATTGGCAAATATTTGAAGCGGCATGGGCATATTTTCCAGCGGAAACATAAAGCCGGTAAACATCATGGTAGGCAATAGCATCGCCATTAGGGAGATCAGCATAGCACCTTCCTGCGAATTGGTACTGGTGGAAATGAGCAATCCCAGGGAGAGTGCCGTGAATATCAAAAGTGTGCTTTCTGCGACAAGCAATGTAATGCTCCCATTGATGGGCATCCCCAATAAATACACACTTAGCACCAGAATAACAGCCAGATTTATCAGTGACAGCACCAAATAGGGCACTGCTTTGGAAATGATGACCAAGAATGGGTTGATAGGAGAAACCAGCAGCACCTCCATGGTTCCCATCTCTTTTTCGCGTACAATCGAAACGGAGGTCATCAACACACTCACCAACATAAGTACCAGCGCCATCACTCCCGGCACAAAATTGGTTGCTCCTGCCAGAGTAGGATTATACAGCATCCGGGTCTCCGGGATAATTTGTAGCGGCATGGAGGTCCGTCCGATAATCTCCTGTTGATAATCTCGAATAATAGCCGACACATAGTTTGTCAGGCTGGTGGCTGTATTTGGATCCGAAGCATCTGCAATTACCTGTATTTGGGCATGATGCAGGTGCTGAAGATCATTGTTGAAATTGGCCGGAAAAACCACCACCATTTTGATATTGCCTTCTTCAAAAGCCGATTCTATCTGGCTCTGGCTCCAGATAGCCTTTTCAATTTCAAAATTATTACTCGCTTCTATTTGTCGGATAATCTGCTGCGATGCCACATCCTTCGAGTAATCGCAAATAACAATTTTTGAATTTTTGATCTCATTTGTCAAGGCAAATCCGAATAGCACAATTTGAACGATCGGCAGGCCAAATAACAAGAGCAGTGTTTTCCGATCACGGAAAACATGGTAAAATTCTTTTCTGACGAATATTAAAAGCTGTTTCATTCCCTTCTTAATTAGTCGGCACTTCGTTTTGCACCCCGGGCCAATTCAAAAAATACTTCGTCAATGGACGCTGCACCGTAATGGGCTTTCAGATTAGCGGGAGTATCAAGTGCTTTAATTACACCATCCACCATCATCGAAATCCGATTGCAATACTCGGCTTCGTCCATATAGTGTGTGGTTACAAAGACGGTAATTCCGTTGTCTGCTGCTTCATAAATCAGATCCCAAAACTGCCGGCGGGTTACGGGATCGACGCCACCGGTTGGCTCGTCTAAAAAGACAATTCGGGGCTCGTGGATTACAGCTACCGAAAAGGCCAATTTCTGTTTCCACCCAAGAGGAAGCGAACCTACCAGTTTGCGCATCTGATCCTGCAAGCCCAGCTTTTCTGCCAGGTTTTTGATTTTTTCTTTGATCTGTTTATTAGTCAAGCCATAAATCCCGCCGAAAAAACGAATGTTCTCCATCACGGTAAGGTCCTCGTACAGGGAAAACTTCTGACTCATATAACCGATATGCTTTTTAATGCTTTCGGTTTCCTTGTAAATATCGTATCCGGCGATAGTTGCTTGTCCGGAAGAAGGTTTTGACAGACCGCAAAGCATACGCATGGCCGTGGTTTTACCGGCACCATTTGCCCCCAGAAAACCAAATATTTCTCCGGCATATACTTCAAATGTGATTTCATTTGTCGCAATAAAATCACCGAAGCGTTTGGTTAATTTGTCCGTTTTAATGACGACTTCCTGCATGCTCTTTATTCATTAATCGGATAAAACAATCTTCAATACTTGCTTGGATTTGCTTAATCTCCAGTCCCACATGCTGCAGCTCTTGCAGATACTTAAGCAGTTGTACTTCCTGGTTCGTATCAGACCTTTGAAAAGAAACGTGGTGGTATTCGCCAAAAGCAAAACAACTTTTGACCTGAGGATTAGATCGTAGATCATGGAGCAATTTGCTCATATGAGCCGCCTTTATAGCATATAGTGTTTCCGGATATTGGTTAATAATAGCTTCCGGACGATCTATTGAAAGGATCTTTCCAGACTGGATGAGTGCAATGCGTTCGCAAAGAGTGGCTTCATCCATATAGGGGGTAGAAACTAATATGGTAATACCCTGCTGTTTTAGTCCGGCAAGCATTTCCCAGAATTCCTTTCGCGAAACGGCATCAACACCGGTTGTTGGTTCATCCAAAAACAGCACATTTGGCCGGTGAATCAGGGCACAACAAAGCGCTAATTTCTGTTTCATCCCTCCCGACAACTTACCAGCTCTTCTATTTTTGAAGGGTTCTATTTGAACATAAATCGGCTTAATAAGGTCGTAGTTTTCTGCAATGGAGGTATTGAAAAGGGTGGCAAAAAAGGAAAGATTTTCTTCGACCGACAAATCCTGATACAACGAAAACTTGCCCGGCATATAGCCCACCCGACTTCGAATTTGCTTGTAATCCTTCACTACATCCAAGCCGTTTACCGTTGCCATTCCGCTATCTGCAAGCAGCAGGGTGGTGAGCATTCGAAAAATACTTGTCTTCCCTGCTCCATCTGGTCCGATCAACCCAAACAGCTCTCCTTTATCAACAGAGAAGGAGACCTCATCTACAGCCCGAACAGCACCCTTGTTGTACGTCTTTGTAATTTGATTTAAAACGACATCCTGCATCTTCTAAAATTTAATTTCCCCATACATTCCGATCTTCAAGCTGCCATCATTTTTGACCCGCACCTTTATGGCATAAACCAAATTTGCACGTTCTTCTTTTGTTTGAATCGTCTTTGGGGTAAATTCGGCTTGATCGTTAATCCAGCTAATCACCCCGGTATTTTCTTTAAATCCGCCGGCACCATCATCTGTATGCACCTGCACCTGCTGATTTAGTTTTATGTTTGGAAGCTGGTCACCTGTGATATACGCCCGCAAATAAACCGTAGAGAGGTCAGCTATTTTGTAAAGTGGTTTTCCGAAGGCCGTCATTTCATTTGCTTCCGCGTATTTGACCAGCACAGTGCCGTTTATCGGATTTACAATTTGGCATTTGCGCAGTTGGTCCTCTATTTGTTCTATTTGTATGCGCACCGGTACTACCTCCCGGTGCATGCCTTCGATGGAAATTTCCAGGGCAGATTTTTGCGCGTCAATTTGTTTTTTCAACACCTCAATCTGGGCATTGATATCATCCAGCTGTTTCGTAGTTGCAGCATCTACATCCACCAGATTTTGAACCCGTTGGCGCTCTTTTTCAGTAGCACTCAGTTGTTGTTTCAATGCAGCAAGCTGGGCAGCCACATTCGGTTGCCGACTTAATACGGCCACCGCTTGGGCCTCTAATTGATTTCGTTTCAAAACCAGTTGGGTGCTGTCTATGTAACCAATTACTTGTCCTGCCTCGAGGACCTGGCTTTCACTGAGATCCAGGGCCATAATTTTGCCGCTCGCTTCGGATGAAATAATGACCTCCGATGCCTCAAAAGATCCAGAAGCATCAAATGGATTTTCAGGCTTTTCGCAGGAAGCAAATACCAGAAATGAGCCTGCGGTAAGCAGATATAAGAACTTCTTCATGGAGTTGTATTTTATCGTGCGCATTAATTTCCAGATGTGGTTTTATAATTATACTGTGCCAGCAATAATTGCATTTGGTGTAACAGGAGGTTTTGACGGGCTTTGTCTTCTTCATTTACGTACGAAATATAATCTCGTACCGTAATCGTACCATTTGCCAACTGGTTGTTGGCTGTCGTTTTGATCTTTTCCTGAAGCTGGATAATCTCCTGGTCTGATTCGATTAATTGCGTCAGTTTGCTGATTTCGCTCTGCTGCTGCCGGAGGGTAATATTTGTTTGAAGCAAAAATGTTTCCTGTTGCGCCTGAAGGACGTTTTGTCCCAGCGCGATGATTTCCTGCTCATTAGAGCTTGTATAAAAAGCCGATAAATTCCAATTTACCCGGAGCCCTGCTACGTAGTAAAAATCAAAATCATTGTTCAGGAAATTCAGGGCCGGCCGGCCGTATCCCGCCTGGGCAAAAATGCCTAGTTTGGGCCTCTTTTTAATATCGACCAATTGCTGTTGAAGGCCGATGGAAGCTCCCTGGACTCTGAATAATTCCAACTCCGGCCTGTTGATTTCCAGTGCCAGCGTCGGATTTTCGGGTTGTTCAAGACTTGTGTTTTCGTTTAAGGGTTGGTTGATAAACAAGCTAAGCATTTCCAAAAAACCTGCTCTTCCGTTTTTTAATTCGATGCTGCGTTGGTTGGCCTTAAGGTATTCTGCCTGCAAGATATCTGCCTGATACTTCAGGGCGACTCCATTTGCGATAGCCGCATTGATGCGATCGATTCCATTTTCTATATCTTTTTTAAGCAGGTTAACCTGATCAAGCTGGGCATCAATAAGCAGGATTCCAAAATACAATTGGTTGATCCGCTCTTTCAGCTTATAAAGTTCTACCTCCACCTTATTTTCTTCAATCAGGGTATTGGCACGAACCAATTCTTTCTGCTGGTTGATCCTGGATTTTTCGGTTAATGGTTGATAGATATCCGCATAAATCTTGTACTGATCCTTGCTGACCGTCGGCACTTCCACATTGGGGAGCATGAGCGGAAACTCCGTCACTGCCGATTGATAAGACGCCTGTCCGATCAGTTGAATTTGAGGTAAAAAGCCCTTCGAAAGGTTGTCTATGGAATAATCTGCCGATCGTTCAAACAGTGCCAACTGTTTCGCCTGCGGAAAATTGGCCCGGGCCATTGCATAACAATCTTCGATCGTCAATATTTCCGTTGATTGAGCAGCGGATTGAAAAGCCGCCGGAATAACAAAGCTTAGGCCAAGCATCAGGCGGATAAACCTTGCTCTGTAACTTCGATTAATCATTGGGTTAAATTGTTTGTTTTAATCATTTGATTAAGCTATTGACAAAAAAAATCTATTTCACCTGCATCATTTCTTCGATCCAGATTGGAATCAGGGTTTTTCGTTGTTGCATCAGCACTTTATAATCTGCTGTATCTAAATTCCCGATAGCTTTGATCATTGGGCTAACGATAAAGGGAAAAACAATCATTCCGATCAGGTTCATAATAAATTGCAAAGGGTGAATGGCTGCAATTTTCCCTTCCATTACACTTTGTTGGTACTGTTTGATAAAACTGGAATTCATCAAAAACTCCTGGGGATTCATTTTTGATAAAAAGGTATCGGGATGCGAACGCAACTCACTCAACACAAAAAGAGGCATATCCGGTTGCTCGGATAGCATGTCAATATAATTACTCGCAAGTAGCCGAATTTTTTCTTCGAGCGTAGTTGTAGAATCGTCAAAAACCTTGGTGATTGATCCTACAAACTCAAGCAGCCCTTCTATCATGACCAACTCAAACAACTTTTGTTTGCTTCGAAAATAATAATTCAGCAAAGCCAGATTAATGCCCGCAGCTTCTGCAATATCTCTTGTTCGTGTGCCGGAATACCCTTTTTGATGAAATAGAGCCCGGGCAGCATTCTTTATCTTCTCCTCGGTTGATGGATCCACCTCCTTTTCCTTTTTATCCGACATGCTGATTTATTATCTATTTCTGCTTTTATTTCTCAAAAGTAATCCACAAACAGGAGTTAAACAAATGATTAAAACAAAAAATTAAACATTTGTTTAATTTAGAACGTGGTTTTGGGATTTACAACCCACAACTTCCGATAGCTATCGGAGCGAAAAATGCCCCTGCCCGCTCTTTAGATCGCTGGCAGGCAGGTTGGTCAGAACAAAATTTGTTCACTACTGCATTCAAAAGTAATCCCCATACACGTTCGTAATTTCCGCTTTTCCTGAGATTTGCTTTTCCGAATACGTGTTAATATTCTGATAATCAATTTATTGAAAATAAAAATTATGCATTCAAAATTGCCTGTGGCTTTATTACCTTTGCTGTCTCAACCAATAGCCATAGAATGCTCGATAAACTGCATGCCATATACGAACGCTACAATTACCTTCAGGAACAGATGTCTGACCCCGAGGTGCTTTCCGATATGGATCGCTACACCTCAATCAGCAAAGAGTACAAAGATCTGGAAGAGATTGTAGAAGCCTATTTGGAGTATAAGGATATCATCGGCAACATCCAGACTTCCAGAGAAATGCTCCAGGAAAGTGATCCGGATATGCGGGAAATGGCAAACCAGGAATTAGAAGAACTCCTGCCCCAAAAGGAAAAACTTGAAGAACGGATCAAGGTCCTGCTCATTCCTAAAGACCCGGAAGATACCAAAGACGTTATTTTTGAAATCCGGTCCGGTACCGGAGGCGACGAAGCCAGTATTTTCGCCGGTGATCTCTATCGGATGTATGCCAAATACTTCGACAATCAGGGTTGGAAAACAGAGGCCGTCCTGATTAACGAAGGAACAGTTGGTGGCTATAGTAAAATCGTTCTGGAAGTGTCCGGGAAGGATGTATATGGCCGTCTCAAATTTGAATCCGGGGCCCACCGGGTACAACGAGTACCAAAAACTGAATCACAAGGACGGGTTCACACCTCTGCTGCAACTGTTGTTGTCATGCCGAAACTGGAAATGGAGGATGTCAATATCCTCAAATCTGATCTGAAAACAGATACATTCCGATCCAGTGGTGCCGGTGGTCAGCACGTAAATAAAACGGAATCCGGTGTGCGCTTTACTCACTTACCGACGGGCATTGTAGCAGAAAGTACCGATGGCCGTTCGCAAATTAAAAACCGGGAAATCGCCTTAACACGCCTGTATCAAAAAATTTACGATTCGCAACGGGAAGAGCATGAAAGTAAGGTAGCTGCTGCTCGCCGTTCGCTTGTGGGTACCGGCGACCGCTCCGGAAAAATCCGCACCTACAACTACCCGCAAAACAGGGTGACCGACCATCGGATCAACCTAACGCTCTACAATTTGGACAAAATCATGGAAGGTCAGTTAGAAGGTGTCATCGAATCGCTACAGGTTGCCGAAAACGCCGAAAAAATGCGTGCGCAGGAAGAAGTCTGAACAGATCAGCCCTCAAACTTGTTTTTAACCCGACAATTGCTTCTATCAGCTTGCTGAATATAGGCTTCTTAACTTATCCTGCGTTCCCGACAGGGTAAAACTTTTATACCTTCGTACAAATCCAACCTACAATTTTATGATACGCAAAATGCTTTCTTTTAGCTGGATATGCCTTCTGGTATTACTATCGTCTGCCAGCTATGCCCAACATGCCGAAAACAATCGTCAGGTTCTCGAATTTACGCCTGGCACTCTCACTCAACAACAAGCAATTTTGCTGGACAGTCCAGCTCCCTTTATTGCCAGTTCGCTGGTTTGGGAAACAGATGAACTCCCCGGAACTCCGCGCCTTAGATCCCAGGATGATGCAGGCAACTGGTCTGAATGGCAAACGCTTTCTCCAGATCCCCATGCCACTTTTGAAGCCCCAAAATATATCAGCTCCCTCTTTTTTCTGCCTGCCGGAACGCAGCTTGTAGAGCTCGCCTTTGATGGCTCCGGAATCAACTTTCAAAGTGGCTACCTACACTTATACAACCCCGGGAAAACAATAGCTGGTGAGGGAGTGTCGGATAATCCGGTTAGCAGAAGTTGTCCTTGTCCGCAACCCGAATATCAAGGGCGCCTGGATTGGTGTCCTTCCGGTGATTGTCCGGTTGACTCTACTCCTGAGCCAACAACTGTAACACATATTATTATTCACCATTCTGCCGGGGTAAATGCCTCCTCCGACTGGGCGGCAGTAGTGCGTAGTATTTGGGATTATCACGTCAACTCTAATGGTTGGGACGATATTGGGTACAACTGGCTGGTCGATCCAAATGGGGTGCTTTACGAAGGTCGTCCGGATGGCTTGCAAGGCGCACATTTTTGCGGACAAAACCCAAACACAACCGGTCTTTGCATGATGGGAAATTTTCAGACGGTATTTCCCTCCGGAGCTTCCCTCTCACTTTTGCGAAAATTTCTGGGCTGGCGTACCTGTGAGTTGGGTGTTGATCCAACCGACTTTGGCTTTCATGAAGGTTCCGGATTAAGTCTTTACTATATCAGTGGTCACCGTGATGGTTGTAGTACCGCATGTCCTGGGGATCAATTTTATCCTGAATTTCCAGCTCTTCGCCAAAGCGTAAAAGATTTTATTGATGCCGGTTGTATTGAAGTTGCTGCCCCGATTGATCTTTCGGCGACAGCCCTCAGCAATACCAGTGTATTATTGGAATGGACAGAAACCAGCGATGCCGGAACAGGCTATGAGTTGGAGCGTTCTTCCGAAACTGCGAATAATTTTCAGTGGATCGGATCGGTCAATTCGAGTACACTCGATTTTACAGACAATAACCTGGTCCCCGGCAATTATTACTACCGGGTACGTGGTTTTGGGCCACAGGGTAATGGAAATTTCAGTAATGAAGCCTTTGTTTCGACTATTGGTGTATCTGTGGGTACCCAATGGAATCCGGAATTTGTGCTATTATCACCTACGCCTTTCGGCGAAAGCCTGCAAATCCAGTTAAGTGATTCCTACACCGGAATTATACACATGCAATTGCTGGCAGTTGATGGCCGAATGATTCGTGATTTGGGTACATTTGACAAACAACATCTGGACTTACAACAAACCTGGGATCTAAGTGACCTGAGTTCCGGCGTTTACTTTATCCGTTTGGAAGCCGATGGCCAAAGCCTCGTTTTGAAAAGCATAAAACAATGATCCGGAAGCTGCTTTTGTTTTTATTTGGGATCCAACTGTTGGCCTGCCAACCGGATACAAGCCAATACACAACAGCAATTGAGCAAGTAAAACAGGCTTTTGTTCCAGATAAGCGGGTTGCTATCTGGGAAGTAGAGGCGATCCCGGGAAATCCGGTTGTGCTACGAGGCTGCACAAATATCCCGGCAGCAAAAGAGCATTTTATTCAGCTGCTTGACAGTCTGGATCTCTCCTACACAGACAGCTTAATCCTATTAACAGCCAGACAGGGACTTGTATCCCTGTCTGTTTGTAATATCCGCTCCTATCCAAAACATTCGGCTGAACTGTCAACCCAGTCAACTATGGGCCAGCCACTTAGAATATATGATGAAGCTTACGGCTGGTTTCGGGTCCAAACCCCGGACGATTACCTGGGCTGGCTGGATCCGGGTGGATTTTATATGTTTGCTGACCCGGAGGAGTCCGCTAAATACGAACAAGCTTCAAAGGCTGTTTTTCTTCCGGAGTTTGGCTTTGTATGGGCTGCTGCCGACAGAGAATCGACGCCGGTAAGCGACCTCCTCATGGGCAACATTTTTGTCATTCTGGAAGCAGGTTCTGAATTTACGCATGTGCAACTTCCGGATGGTAAAACAGGTTATGTCTCCAGTTCAGATATTATGCCTTTTGGCGAATGGTGGGAAGCCCAACAAACCAAACGCGATGCAGAACATATTCTGTCTGAAGCCCAAAAATTATTAGGCAGACCCTATCTCTGGGGAGGTACCTCAGGCAAGGGTATGGATTGCAGCGGCTTTACGAAAGAAGTCTATTATCGCAATGGTATGATCCTTCCCCGGGATGCATCCCAACAGGTGCATACCGGAGTGGAAATCCCGACAGATACAAGCACCTGGGCCGGCTTGCTGCCCGGCGACCTGCTGTTCTTTGGCAGAAAAGCTGGTCCGGAACAAAAGGAACGTATTACGCACGTAGCCATTTACATGGGAAATGGCCGCATCATCCATTCAGCCGGAGAAATTAAAATTCAAAGTCTAATCGCTGATCAACCAGATTATACACCAGAGCGGGTAGCTTCTTTTGTTCGGGCCAAACGGCTGTTTTAGAGCACTTCGGCAGGGAGACTCTGCTACGCAGATTGGGGAGATGTTCTGCGGCTCTGCGAACAAACTCAAACTCAAACTCAAACTCAAACTCAAACTACCTCGGGGAAAATCCATTCCATGGTTTGGGGAGAGCGGTTAATCACTGCGACTTTACGTGAAATAAGCTACATCTGGTTATTTCCTACTTTTCCATACACACAAAACTTTTTAAAACAAAATGTTTGCATTGTATAAACAATTTGTTTATTTTTGATTTGTAACTGTAAACAAATAGTTGATCATGCAATCAAATCCGCTTCCATTCTTACGTCGCAACTGGTTCAAGCTTTTATGTATCGGGTTATTGATTTACATCTTTTTCCAAAAAGATTTAAGTTTTCAGATAAACATGAGTGCTCCGGGTGCACCATCGGCCCCACCGGTTACATCACATGCGCCAGAAGAGCAAATGACAGATGCGCAGCCAGGCACAGCCAGTGCTTCTGCTAATCTATTTGACCGGCTAACACTTCCCTCTTTTGGAAACCCGACGGAAGTTTATTTAAGAGACAAATTAAAAGCCATAAGCACGGATGATAAGATGGCTTATTTAAGACGCTTTGCGCAGGTAGCAATTAGTGAACGAAAAAAATACGGCATCCCTTCCTCCATTATTCTGGCTAGTGCATTATTACACAGCACGGCTGGCAAATCAAATGCTGCCACCACGGCCAACAATCATTTTAATCTGGCTGCCGATCCCACCTGGAGCGGTCCGGTGAAAAGTATAAGTGGATTAAAATTACGTTCCTATGATAATGCCTGGAGCAGTTTTAGAGACCACAGTCAATACTTGGCCACATTCGACTTTGGAAGCGCAGCATTACCGCGCTCCGACAATTATCAGGCTTGGGCAGCCTTGCTTGACCGGCATCATATTTCAACAGAACCAAAATTAGAAGAAACCTTATTAGAGATCATTTCGACCTTCCAATTATATGAGTTAGACAGTAAATAGTTACTCTAAAACACCTTTGCGTTTCTGTTTGTAATAATTTATTCCTGCACCATAAACCCAACCTTCATGCCCTTTTTTGGTCCGAATTTTCACCCAAGGCTCATTGGCAACTTCGTAGCCGAGGCTGATTTCTTCCGTGAAATCTGTCACCTCATCCATAAAATAAACCTCTTCAAAAAGCGGTAGCTGCACCACCATGTCGCTTTTTAGATTTGGTTCTTTCCGAACCTTGAGTCCATCAATGGTTACATATAAGCGGCTTACCACCTCAGTACGCACTTCGGGTGTCTGTGGTTGCTGAACCTCAGTGGCCGGTGCAGTTGCAGCCTGGATCGAATCCAGCACATGCTGTAAGGCAGCCAGACTGTCTGCAGAAGTTTGTGGTTGGGGAAGCGGATCCTGGTCTCCCTGGCATTTCGGAAAAACCCAGGTAAGAAAAGCTATGAAAAAAACCAGAATAATGATAAATTCGACCGACGACAGTATTCCTTTTGATTTTTCCTTACTCATAATTGGCTCTTTGGCTTTTCGTACAGGCAATTAGCTTTCGACCGTATTTTTTACGGTTTGAAGTTATCAGACCTGTAAAACGGAATATTCCATTAACGAAAAGTATGCGATTAAAATGTCTAAGGATCTTCTTTTTCAAATTGCCTTGACTCAAATTTCGGGTATTGGGCCAAGAACTGCAAAAAAGTTAATCAGTTATTGTGGAGGAGTAGAAGCCGTTTTTCAGGCCTCCAGAAAAAGCCTGCTCAGCATTCCATCCCTTGGACGGCATGTTGCAGACCTCATCCAGTCGGCAAAAAACTTCGACCCAGCCAAACGAGAGCTCGAATTTATTAAAAAGCACCAAATCTCTACTCATTTTTTCCTGGACAAGAGCTACCCACAACGACTAAAACAATATGAAGACAGTCCGATTCTCTTGTACTTTAAAGGAAATGGGAACCTAAACCCCGGAAGGACTATCGGTATTATAGGCACCCGGAAAGCTTCACCTTATGGATTAGCAAAATGTGCAGAACTCGTTGCAGACCTGGTCGTTTATCAGCCAACGATTGTTAGCGGATTAGCCTACGGTATTGACATTCAGGCACACCGGGCTGCACTCCGGGAAAAATGCCCCACCATTGCTGTTTTAGGACACGGCCTTGACAGAATATACCCATTCCAGCATAAAAAATCAGCCCTGGAGATGATGGAAGATGGCGGCTTACTGTCGGAATTCCCCAGTAATACAATTCCGGATCGGGAAAACTTCCCGATGCGAAATCGCATCGTAGCTGCATTTTGTGATGCCCTGATCGTTATAGAATCGGCACAAACCGGAGGCTCTTTAATAACAGCTGAATTTGCCAACCAATACCATAAAGATGTATTTGCCTTGCCGGGCAGAACAACCGACCCGACCTCAAGTGGTTGTAATTTTTTGATCAAAACACATCAAGCAGCTCTGCTGGAAAAGGCAACCGACGTGGGGTATGTATTAGGTTGGGACAACAAGCCTCCCATCCCCGTTCAAACCAGTATGTTTGAAGATTTGAATGAAGAAGAACGCTTAGTGATAGACTTACTTCGATCCAACGAAGTCATGGATTTTGATCAACTTGCATTTCAGCTTCAACTTCCTCCAAGCAGTTTATCAACCCTCGTTTTGCAGCTGGAATTTAAAGGAATTATTAAATCCGCACCTGGAAACCGTTTATTATTACTTTGATGTCTAATTTTAGGGCAAATCTGTCAGTATGAAAATTAAGATTCTAATTCTATCTCTGTTTGGATTTTGGGCTTGTAATCCAAAATCTAACCCGGCACTAACTGATAGCACGTCAACCTGGCCTGACTTTACCCCCCCACAAAACATCATCCTGATGATTGGCGATGGCATGGGGTTGACTCAAATTTCAGCGGGGATGTATATGAATGGAAACAAATTGCATTTGGAGGAATTTCCAGTAATTGGTCTGCATAAGTCTTATTCGTATAATGATCTAATTACCGACTCTGCTGCCGGAGCTGTTGCCTTTGCCTCTGGAATAAAAACCTACAACGGAGCGATCGGCGTAAATGCAGATACTATTGCTGTTCAAACTATTTTAGAGGATGCCGAAGCACATGGATTGGCTACGGGTCTGATTGCAACATCAAAAATCCTCCATGCTACGCCAGCTTGTTTCTTTGCACACCAAAAATCACGAACCATGTATGAAGAAATTGCAGCCGACCTGCTGCTAACTGACATGGACCTCTTTATTGGCGGCGGCAAAAAATATTTTGACCAACGGACATTGGATAATCGGAATCTCATCGAAGAACTACAAGAAAAAGGCTATGTAATTTCAGATTACTTTCAGCAGGATTTTAATGATTCGCTTATCATGGATCCCGCTTTTAATTTTGGATACTTAACTGCACTAGATGCTCCATTGCCTGCAGCCGCGGGGCGCGATTACCTGACTAGTGCCAGTGCACGTGGAATTGAATTTCTCCAAGCCAGAAGTCCGGAAAACGGATTTTTTTTAATGATCGAAGGATCTCAAATAGACTGGGGAGGACATGCGAACGATTCCGATTATATTATTTCAGAAATGATTGATTTTGACCGGGCTATTGGTACGGTAATGGACTTCGCAAAAAAAGATGGTAACACGCTGGTCATCGTTACCGCAGACCATGAGACAGGTGGGTATGCCATCAACCCGGGCTCTACTATGGATTCGCTGGTTACAGCCTTTACTACAGGATACCACACCGGATGCCTGATTCCTGTTTTTGCCTTTGGTCCGGGTAGCAACCTATTTTCAGGCATTTACGAAAACACTGCTATTTATGACAAAATGCGATTGGCTTTTCAGTTTGATAAACTAAAATAAACCAATTTCAATCCACCAGAAGGTTATAGAAATTTGCTTGTCTGCCATTGTGTAAGTCTTTTATATGCAAGGTAAATCGGTAGCGGTAATTTCCAGGGCTTACCGGAGCAAACAAGGTTACTTTTAAATGCACCGATGCACCCGGTGCCAAGTTGATCTTGTTTAAACTACCTGGCATGGCAAGTTTTTTTACGATGACCTTTTCGCCATCATAAACGTGTGCATATAAATATACAGGGCGAGTACTTTCCGAAAAATCTACCTTCTTTGTTGTAGGGTTTTTTAATACTATTTCTAATTCCTGTGTACTCCCTCGTTCCATCTCTGCCACCGGATTCAAAATCTTGATCCGTAATCGATTGTAAGATCTAAAATCCTCGACACGCAAATAACGGGTTTTCCACAAGCCGCCGGGGTTAATTGGAATACCCTTGGGCAGGTATTCATTTACCAGGAGAACCGATTGCCCCTGCAATTTTTCTTCTTCCTCCCAGAGTAAATCGTACTGATTTCCTGAATGGCTCCAAACATTAATGGTATGGGCTTTTTTGTTCGAATAAAATTGATATTTCGACGGATTCCGATAGCTGTTATAAAAAACAATAGGCAGGGTATCTGCGACTTCTGAAAGGTCTTCCGCCCATTGATCCCAGCCATGAAACTCATTACGTGGATTCATTTTACCCGGGAGAAAATCCCACATAAAATACAGGCGTAAGCCTCCACAGAGGAGTAAAGAAGGTAGCATTAATCGAAAGACCCATTTCTGCCAATTTATTCGGAGGGCCACAAATTGATAGGATAAATAAATGGCTGGCAATAGTGCTGTGGCAGTCCAGTTTGCTTCTGTCCTCTCAAAAAAACTACGATACAAAAAGAAACCCAGGATACCACACATGCACCATTTTAAACTCCTTTCAAAAGAATCTGCCGGCTTTCGCCGAAAGGCACTAAGCAAAATTAATATGCCAATAATTGGGCCAAAGACTACTAATTGACCTCCTAAATAATCCCAAACAAAGTGCCATTCATACACTTCGGCTCCCCGATCTATCAGGTGATACCGAAAGGTTGGAAAATCATAGCGGTACTGCCAATACAAATGGGGAAGAAATAATACCGTTGCCAAAACTGGAATTAACCAGAAACTAAGGCGTTTTATGAGTCGCCAATTGGGAATCAGGAGAAAGAGGAGAAAAACAGCACCGTGGTATTTACTATAGGCTAAGCCAGTGGTTAGCAAGCCCAATAACAAGGCTGTTTTCCAGGAATCTTCTTTTAAATATTGCCGCAGGACAAGCAAAAAAAGAGCGGCGAAGAAAAGCAGGAAAACATCCGGAGAGGCCATAAACCCACCGATATGGATCAATAAAATCGAAAAGAGTAGCGAAAAGAAAAGCGGCAATTGATCCGGACGAACAACTCGATAAAGCACATAGATGGTAGCCGTGCTGGCTAAAACTGTAAATAGGCGAACACCCATTTCTCCTGGAAACAGGACCGTTCCCAAAAAAATAAAAACAGGCGCTGCCGGCGGATGATCCCAATAGCCCCAAGCCAAATGTTGCGAAAACATCCAGTAGTGCGCTTCGTCATGAAAAAGTTCCGTAAAGTTGGCCTGAACCAGGTTTACCAGGGTCCAGACTAATAGATAAGGCCAAATCTTATATTTCCCGATATTGAAAAAATTAAAGATGGCGCTCGGCATGGTAAGAAGACCGAACCAACGGACCGCTTTCCACAAAGGCAAATCCTTTTTTCATACCGACTTCCTGATATAGGGCAAATTTATCCGGGTGAATAAAATCGGCCACTTCCAAGTGCATTTTGGTAGGTTGGAGATATTGACCGATCGTCAGCACATCACAATCATGTGCAACGAGATCATCCATGATTTGAAAAACTTCTTCATCTGTTTCTCCCAAACCAACCATAATACCAGACTTGGTTCGTTTACCGTAAGCTTTCGTTCGTTTGATTTGCTCCAGGCTTCTGTGGTACTTAGCCTGGGGCCGTACTTTCCGGTATAGCCGTTCTACTGTTTCCATATTATGAGAAACGACCTCCTGACCGGCACTGATCATTCGCTCTAAAGCGGACCAGGTGGCCCGCACATCCGGAATAAGGGTTTCGATGGTCGTTTGCGGACTGGTTTCTTTAACTGCCCGAACAGTCTGGTACCAAATTTCGGCGCCACGGTCCTGGCGTTCATCTCTATTAACCGAGGTGATTACAGCGTGTTTTACCCCCATGAGCTTGATCGCTTCTGCCACGCGTCGGGGTTCGTCTTCATCATATTCGGGGGGACGGCCAGTTTTGACTGCACAAAACGAACAAGACCTCGTACAGGTATTACCAAGAATCATAAAGGTAGCGGTTCCTGCTCCCCAACATTCGCCCATGTTAGGACAATTTCCACTTTGACAAATAGTGTGGAGTTGGTATTCATCTACCAGGGTACGAACCTTTTTATAACTTTCCCCAATAGGAAGTTTTACCCGAAGCCAGTCAGGACGCTTTTTTCGCTTTTCTACAATCGGTAATTCGTGCATTTGATTTATGTCGTTGAGGAGAAAACAGCGACGATCAAAAAAAGTTGATAGGTAATTACTGCCGCTTTCCGAATTGCAAATTTACGAAAAGGTTTAGGAAGAATGGTCTATTCTCCACATCTGGCAAATCTACCATGATCGGTACCTGTTTCAGGTATAAGTCAAGCATAAACCCAACTTCGATTGCTTTGGCATATTCATCGAATGCGCCCCAATCAAAATGGACAGCTACCTGGGTTTGTACACCGGGCAGTAAATTCAATTCATTGAGTCCGGTAAACCAGGTGGAAGCGCCATGAATATTCCAGGGATTGAGAAAGGATGCGGCAACATCTTCCGAATATTTCACACTAATGATGGAAGTAAAAGGCCCCGTATTTTCTGTTGCGTAAAGCTCAAGATAGTAGGGTTTTAAAATCCCCAGTGAAAAACCGCCCTCATAGCTGACGCCTACGGCAACTCCTTTCCGTTTTGCTTTCTCCGAAAAATATCGTTTTTCACCAATTCCAACACGTAGTGCGTAAAAATTATTTTGCTTGCCGTAGATAAATGGTCGTGATACATTTGAACCGCCAGCGGTTTGATCCAGGCTGGTTCGATTTTCTTTATGGTGCCGAAGCTCACCCAGTTCAAAGTGATAGAATCGGGTCAGGTAATAGGTGCGGAGTTTTCCGAAGTTTAGCCCGGCAGATAAACCATGGGTATGCATCCGTAAATCAAAGGTTGTTTCGCGCTCATAAACAACACCTTTCCCCAGTGTTTCCACTTCAGTTTTGGGTTGAAACGTTTCCTGAGCCTGCATTAAATGCATCCCGGAAAGCAAGAAAATAAGTGCTGCAATATATTTTTTCATAATTCACTATTCAGAAGGTCGATAACTAGAACGCAGTTCCACCCTGCCACATTGGCAAAAACCAAAGTATCCTTATAAAAGTAAGGATTCTTATTCAGATTTTATCGTCGTGGCAACTGCACAACTTACTATGTAATGCAGAAAACCCGAATAGAGTTTAGTTCCGAAGTTTGGCTTCATTGTTTTTTTGCTGATCTGCCTGAATTTGGCGATAGTAGGTGGTACGATCACAGATTGTCCAGTCGATCACATTTTCCCCGAATTCTTCCAGAACGACAAACCGAAAATCATAGAATCCATCTAAACCAGGGAATGTTGTTTCAACAGCAAAATACTCGTAGGCTTCCGAATGCGTATTTGATTCAATTAGTGATTGAAATATGCTTTCCAGGAGAGGAAACGTGGCCACAATGTTTAAATCTATTGGTACAGCAAAGAGGGTATTCGAGCTATGAATTACGGCTCCTGAAAAATTGAGTCGAATAAGCTGGCAGAGCCCATCACCAGAAGCCGATCCGCTGTTTGAATCAGGCATTATCAAGCAGTTCTTCACCTATTGAAAAAAATACATTTTCCACATTTTCTCCGGTCTTTGCAGATGTTGTAAAGTCAATAGTCGCTGGAACTTTATCTAAAATATCATTCAGTTTTTCCAAATCAACCAAATCGATCTTATTGCCAATAACCCGAATTACAACACCAGGAGTAATCATTTTCAGGTATTTCAGATCCTCGAGCATATTGGAATAAGTTGTCGGACGGGTTAAGTCAAAAACATAAATCAACGCACTGGATCCTAAAAAGTAGGTGCGTGGCACCTTGTCTTGCTTGATTTCGCCGGCAATATCCCAGACCAAAAGCGAAAGTTCCCGACCATTTACCATCACGGTCTTTTTATCCACCTTAACGCCTATCGTTGTCAGGTACTTTTCATCAAAGCGCTGATAAAGAAATTGGTTAAACAAAGAGGTCTTTCCAACCCCGAGGCTTCCGGTAAGAATAATTTTTTTACTTAGCATTTCTTGATTTTATGGGGAATTCCTGATCGTCAAAGAAATACACCTTTTCCAGTTTATTGCGGAGTAAGAGGTTGACATTATCTGATTTAGATCGTAAGATATTGAGCAAACTCGTTTCACCAAATTGATTTGTTCTTTGGTTAAGAAATGCTTCCTCTTCTGCTGTTAACTGGCCACTAACCACCACTGCAATATAACAGGTATAGTAGTTAAATACATGGATGGAGTGGTTACCGTAGGTGATCTTCTCCAGATCTGTATTACCACTTTTAAAGGCATCTTCTACAAAGGACTTTATCGCAGTAAGCATTCCTGCCACGAGGTCGCTATCGATTGATGTTTTTCTTGAAGCACTTCCGCGAAGGATGCCGGAATGTTGCTCTATGATAAACACCTCGTCCACTTTCGCGGTCTTAGCGCGGGCTAAAATATGTGCTTCATCCCGCTTACTCATTCCAAAAACAGCATACTTTATGCGCCCTATCAGTCCGGTGTTTAATGTCAGGTAAATTTGAGCAGACAACTCCTCACGCAGCACTAAAAACTGCATCTGCACATATTTTTTGATCATTTTTCCCAATACTGGATAAATCGTGTCCATGATTTCTCCTTGCGATACTTTCAAGCGGGCTTGTATCATTTTATCTACCACATTATAGTATGCTTCCGGAAAATTGGATCTTAACATCCCTAGCTGGTATTCAATCAGCGGGCCAACTCGTTGTTCGAGCTGAACCGGATCTTCCAGGTTTGATCTAAGTTCCTGCAAAGCAACACGATCCTCACGCAGCAGTACGTCCTTCAACTGCAATAGCAATTGATCTTCTATTACTTTCTGTGGATTCCTATCCAATGTTGATTGTTCTATATTAGGCACCTGCAAAACTTAATCTTTCAATAATTGCTGCCCCATTTTTTCGAGAAGCTTGCCAATCATGTGGCGATCTTTCCGACTTGTAGCGGCAATATTATCTTTCAAAAGCTCTACCTGATTCGACAAAAGGGCTTCCAGTTTATCAAATCTGTGATTAACTGCATCTTCCATTTGCTGCATCGCATCCTGTGTTGTACGTGAAAGTTCATCAATATTATCCTGGAGAGCATGATGTTTCTGATCAATATTCGAAAACTGACTTTCGTATTGATTAATGTGTTGCCCCATCAGGATATCACGGATAACCCCCAGGTCTCCTAAATTTACTTTCGTAGGATCTCCTTCTTTCTCTGCCATGATGTGTGTTGGTTTTAACGTGCTTTGTTTGTATTCGACAGGTAAAATGACACTGAAGTTGTATAAAATGATTCAATAATCTTATCGCAAGTCATTGACGTCTAAATACTTCAGTTATTTTTCGTTCCGTTGCTATGGCTACGCAACTCAAAATGAGCTTCGTCTTAGAAATCAAGCACCTGCCTGCTCGGCCGTGCCTCAGGGGCAGGCAGGCTTACAATTAGTTTTACCAACCATTCTTAAACAACTTCATTTTTAAAATCCCAATAAGGAAACTAACTTGCCTGTTGAATGTATAAAGTTTTTTTATCCTTTTATCCTGACCGAACATTTCAAAATGGATCAGTTGCCCAGTGACAATGAAATGCTCGTTTATTTAGAACAGCCAAACCCCCGGATCAGATACACGATCGAGGTCCTGTTATTCTACATTCTTCAGATACCGTTTAAGTGGGAAACAGACCTATCTACATTCGTCCAGTCAAAAAAACCAAAAATCAATTACGGCCGCCAAAGAATAACGGCCAAAGAAATCTACATTCCTGCACACGAATGGATTCAGAGTAATAATTTACTAAAGTTCCCCCCATATCTTTTCAAATATAATAAAATCCCGATACTTTTTCACCTGGACACGCCTGATGCAGATCTCCCTTTTGATGTAGTTTCTGCCGCTTTTTTTCTGCTGGCTCGCGTTGAAGAATACGAGCCCTTTAGTCCGGATTCCCATGGTCGCTTTCCGGCAAAAGAAGCATTGATGGTCCGGAAGGGATTTCAAGAACTCCCAATCGTTGATATCTGGGCGCAATTAATTTTGGAAGAAATTCGAAAAAAAAACGCGCATTTGCATTGGGCGCCTCCTAATTTTTCCTATCAGGCCACTTATGATGTTGACCTTCCCTGGAAATATCTCCACCGGACCTGGTGGCGCAGTTTTGCCGGTTTAGCCAAAAGCCTGATCACATTGCAAACCGACCAGATTTTCGAACGCTTCCAGGTTTGGATGCGAAATAAACCGGATCCCTATTTTACTTTTCCACAAATATTTCAATTGCACCAATCCAGGCTTTTAAAACCTGTTTTTTTTATCCCTGTCGGGGAATATGGTCCTTTTGATAAAAATATGGCGGCAAACAAACCCGCATATCGCCAACTTATCCGGAAATTGGCTGATCAATATCCTATAGGATTGCATCCATCATACCGTTCTTTGGAATCACCAAATTCACTCGCCCGGGAATCTGGTAAACTGGAAGCCATTTGTGGCAATCGGCCTGTTAAAAGCAGAAACCACTACCTGCGGTTTCGCTTGCCGGAAACTTATAGACAGTTATTGACAGTAGGCATCCGGGAAGATTACAGTATGGGATTTGCCGAAATGCCCGGGTTTCGAGCGGGAACGGCCTATGCATTTCCCTGGTTTGACCTGGAAAAGAACTGCCGCACAGATTTGATGGTACACCCATTTTCTTTTATGGATGTAAGTCTCAAAAACCAATTGCAACTTTCGCCCGAAACGGCATTAAAAAAAATGCAGTCTATGGCCAGAACTGTTCAAAAAACAGGAGGCACACTCATATCCATCTGGCATAATAATTCGCTTGAAGACTCGGGAGACTGGGTGGGTTGGAATAAATTATATACAGATTGGCTTCGATGGATTGAACAGGAAATAATTTAAAAAACAACAGACAGTTTCAGCTTCCGGATCCCAGGCATGGTGACAAAGATCATGCTCAAAAAAAGTTGGTCATTGTACTTCCTCAAATTCTTAGCTACCTTAGAGTTTCTTCTAAAAATGTACTGCATGTTATACAATTTCAGTGAACATCATTCTATCGCCGGTAAATATGTTGCAGAACTACGAGATGTAGAAATCCAAACTGATCGGCTTCGCTTTCGTACGAATATGGAACGTATCGGGGAATTGATGGCCTACGAAATTAGCAAAAAGCTTGCCTATAAAAAGGTAGAAGTCCAAACCCCGCTTGGTACGGCAATGGCCTATATTCCGGAAAAACCAATTGTGCTGGCAACCATTATGCGGGCCGGCCTACCAATGCAACAAGGCATGTTGCGTATTTTTGATGATGCCGGATGTGCCTTTGTCTCCGCTTATCGGATGCATCATAAAGACGGAACATTCGAGATAAATATGGAATACATGTCCTGCCCAACCCTTGATGGCAAGACACTGATTCTTTCTGATCCAATGCTGGCCAGTGGCGCTTCCATGAAAATGGTTTTGGAAGCATTGTTGAAATTTGGAAAACCCCATTCCATACACCTGGCAACAGCCATTGCTTCTACTTATGGTGTAGATCAAATCCAACGTTTCTTCCCGGATGCCTATCTTTGGATGGCGGCACTGGATGAAGAACTAACAGCCAAGTCTTATATCGTACCCGGATTAGGAGATGCCGGAGATTTGGCTTTTGGGGAAAAGTTACAGGACTAAAGCCGATTCCAGCTAAAACATTATGAGCGAACAACTCTCTCCTTTTACCATTTTGGGATTGATCGGAGTGTATTTCTCCATTCTTATCATTGTCTCGTACCTGACCAGCCGCAAGGCTGACCAATCAGATTTTTTTATTGCCGGCAGACAATCTCCCTGGCTTCTTGTAGCGATTGGGATGATCGGGGCATCGCTTTCCGGAGTAACCTTTATTTCTATACCCGGGAAGGTAGGTGTGCCCGGTTTGAACGAAGCTTTTTCCTATATGCAAGTCGTTTTTGGGTATCTACTTGGCTACCTCGTTATTGCGACCGTTTTGATGCCAATTTATTACAAGCAAGGTCTTATTTCCATATACGGATTTCTGGATAATCGGTTTGGCAAGGTTTCCTATAAAACAGGAGCCGCTTATTTCCTGCTATCCCGCGTTATTGGTGCTTCCTTCAGATTGTACTTAGTAGCTATTGTTTTGCATGAGTTTGTGATGCGATCCTTTGGTGTTCCCTTTTGGGCAACAGTAGCGGGTACGATTTTACTTATCTGGATTTATACATACCGTGGTGGCATCAAGACTATCGTCTGGACAGACACATTACAAACAGTCTGCATGCTGGCAGCGGTGGTATTTGCTGTTTTTGCTATTGGCAACGCCCTGGATTTGAATTTGTCCGGGATGGTTCAGGCAGTACGTGAAAGTGAGTATAGCCAGGTGTTTTACTTTAAGGGAGGTTGGAGTGATCCCAATAATTTTTTCAAACAATTCTTAAGTGGTGCCTTAATCGCCATTGTAATGACAGGCCTGGATCAGGACATGATGCAGAAAAATCTCAGCTGCCGAAGCTTAAAGGATGCCCAAAAGAACATGCTCCTTTTCAGTGTTATTCTGGTTTTTGCAAACCTGCTTTTCCTTTCTTTGGGAGCCCTCTTATACATTTATTCCGGATCTGTCGATTTAGCAATGCCAGAAACCAGTGATCAGCTTTTTCCAATCATTGCGCTACGACATATGCCTGCCTATGTTGGTTTGTTTTTTATACTGGGTTTGATCGCAGCTGCTTATTCCAGCGCTGATTCAGCATTAACTTCGTTAACGACCTCCTTTAGTATAGACTTTCTGAATATAGAAAACAACGGTTGGTCTGCTGAAAAAGCCCGTCAGGTGCGACTGATTGTTCACATTGGATTTTCGTTGCTCTTGCTTTTTGTTATTTTAATTTTTAACAGCCTGAATAACAAATCTGTAATTAACCAGCTCTTTATAGCAGCTGGTTACACATATGGCCCACTACTTGGATTATTTAGTTTTGGCATCCTTACAAAGCGATTCGTACGAGACAAATGGGTCGCACTCATTTGTATCCTGGCCCCGATACTGAGCTTTCTGCTCAATTATTACTCTGATTACCTGTTTAATGGCTTTAAATTCGGGTTTCTGGTTTTGGCTTTAAACGGTTTGATTACCTTTTTGGGACTTTTATTGATTTCCCGTTCAACCGTTTCTTATACCGATTAAACCGGATAATTATTGTGCTTGTTAATATAGACTTTCTATAAACTTTTAACTCTATAAATTCGCTATATTTCAGGAACGCAAAATTCGAAAGAATAACGTTTTCTGAAAGAAGGTAAAATACCAGACAGCACTAAACCATTTTATATAACCAAATCTTCGGTTTTCCATGAACCGCATCCTATTCCCGACCGATCTATCAAGGCTTTCCAAAAATGCATTTCAGTATATTCTGCGTTTTTCAAGTCAGTTAAATACAGAAATAACCGTTTTACACGCACATTCTTTCCAGGAGGATATCCGAACGATCTTTTTACCAAACAGAGATCTTTGGGCAAAATTAACAGAGTTTGTGCGTACTGATTCAGGCGAGCAACCAGGAAATGTGAGTTTGTTGATGCGTAAAGGAAAGCCGCTTGATGAAATTTTGGAAGTAGCAAATAGCAGCCAGTTTCGCTATATTGCTATGAGTAAAAAGAAATCCTATAATGTATATCGCAGAATTACAGGATCAAAGACCAGTAGAATCATAGCCCGATCAAGCCATCCGGTCTTGGTCATTCCCGAAGAAACCGTTTTCAAGCCAATCCGTAATATTTTGGTCGTTGATGCCAATTACAAAACACTGGCACACCCACTTCAAGAACATTTGCTTCTATTAAGCCTGCGATGCAAAGCAAATCTCCACTATATAGAAATAGGTGGCGCGAATATGCAGTGGGGAAGTAAACAAAAACAACTTCATCGGGATCAATTGCTTATTCAAAAGCATATCCCGGCTGATCTCGCCCTGGAAACAATAATGGATTATATCCCTGATAATAATATCGATCTGATCGTTATGGCAACGGAGAGCAATGATCTATTTAATCAAGTATATCAAATGCGATTCTCCAAAGAGACCTCGGAATATCAGGAGGTTCCAATCCTGGTTTTCAACAAACACTTTCTGAAATCTCAAAATGAGCAACCAGATGAAGTACAGGTAGCTCCGAAATCGGCAAGCTTAACGGCCTGATATATGCCGAACTAATCGTTCATGTTTTTCCAGCAATATCTGGGTGAGTTCATGTAATTGCTCAAAATGCATGGCGGCTGCCTGCAATTCCTTACTTGGATTTTCCTGTTTCTTTAAGTGAAACTGCTGGCAATTGTAAAGACTGTTTACAACTGTGCGTATTTCTTCAGCCTGGCTAATATGCCGCTCAAAACCTTCCGGAATACGAACTGCCTGGGTAGGTTCTTTTTCCTGAACACTATGTATGCCGGTATGGTGACGCAAATCTATTCGGGTCAGTTCCAGGATAGAAACTTTAAAAACCTGTGCAAACTTTAAGAGGTTACAAATCTTAGGTTCTGCTGTTCCTTTTTCATAGGATGCAATATTTCCGCGATTCAATCCTACACGTCCCGCTAACTCTTCCTGACTGAGATTCAACTGCTTACGCAACAGCCTGATATTCTCAGAAAGGTAAATTGGATCCGGCTTTTCATTCAACATGGACATACTGATAGCATTCAATTTGTGAACCTAAAATTATACGGATAGAGCCTATTTGCAGATAAAAGTTACAAAAAACTCGACAAAGATATCTTAAAATGTCATTCTCATTAACATTCTAAAGGCCAAGAAAGTTTTGGACAGCCAAAATAATGTTAACAAAACCTTAAACCTGTGCAAAATCAATCTAAATAGTAAAAACCGTTTGCAATTCTAATCAATTCCAGTTATTTTTGTAAATAATAATTACAAATTCAAAACCACCTATATCATGCTTGCTTCCATATATGATCAATTAGGTAAAATCAATCAATCCTTAAGAGCTTTTGCCCTGAAATTGACGGGCAACTTGTCTGATGCAAATGATTTGTACCAGGATACTGCTCTTAGAATTATCAGTAATGCTGATAAATATCGCGAAGGGACCAATTTCAAAGCCTGGGCTGTAACGATTATGCGGAATATTTTCATCAATAACTACCGCAAAAGAGTTCGTCGTGGCACAATTCTGGACCAAACGCCTAACAATTACTACCTCAACTCCGGAGAAGTAGGCGTAGCGAATGACGGAGAGTCAAATGCCTCTTATGAAGAATTACTTCAGATGGTTGGTACCTTGCCGGATGAATTCAAAGAACCCTTTTGGATGGCGTTCAAGGGATATAAATATGATGAGATTGCTGAAGAGTTAGAAGCTCCGCTTGGAACAATTAAAAGTCGAATCTTTTTCGCCCGCCGGAAGCTTCGTAAAATGTATGAAGCAGCAAATCTCGAAAGAGCCTAATCGCTAAAAAATATTGTTTTAGATGGTTTGAAAGCCGTCCACAGGTTAAATCTGGTGGACGGCTTTTCATATTTAGTGATTTCTCCTGTTTCTTTGGCTGTAGAATATTATCTTGGTATTCCTGAAAAGGGATCAAGTCATGGGAAAAAAGCTCACAGTAAAATCAGGAAAGGGAGAACTTAAACTTCGTAAAAGCGAAAACCTGGTTGGGTTAAAAACAACCCGGCAGGAAAAGCTTGACAAAAAGGAGTACGTTCAAGATTCATACTTCGAACACTTGGGTGGATTTGAAGTTGTTTCCCTGAACACGTCAAGTCAGAGTCTGGATGATAAACTGGACGCTGTCCGGAAAGAAGATGACATTTCACAAGGCACACATGTCTATTTGGCCAACGGAAGTAATCGCCCCCTTGTGCCTACCGGTGAGCTGTATATTACTTTTTCGGATGGCACGAGTACTGAAGAACAAAATCTGGTTCTGGAAGAATACAACCTGGAAGAAGTCGAACGCAGAAACCCTTTTTTACTGGTAGCCCGGGTCACTGATAAATCCCCCAACCCCATCAAAGTTGCCAACCTTTTGAGTCGTATTTCGCTGGTTCAGTCTGCCGAACCCGATCTCGATACCTTTGTTGATAACTACGAATTCAGACCTCCGGGAGATAGCCTTTTTGCACATCAATGGCAAATCCATAACAATGGCCATATCCCTGATAGCAACCACCCTGTTAAATCGGGCGCAGACGCAAAAATATTGGAGGCATGGAACCGTTTGGGTGGACTAGGATCAAGCGATATTGTCGTAGCTGTAATTGATAATGGATTTGACATTAACCATCCAGACTTGCGATCCAAAGTTTATAAACCTTGGGATCTTTGGCGGAATTCGTCGAATATCACGATGGGAAACCCGCAATTTTCGCACGGTACACCTTGTGCAAGTATTGCATTGGCGGCTTCCAATGGCACCGGAATGGTAGGTGTTGCCCCCAATGCTCGTTTTATGCCCGTTAGTGGCACGTCTTTTTCTGTTCGTGCCACAGAACAAATGTTTGAAACCTGTGTAAATAACGGAGCAGATATTATTAGCTGCAGCTGGGGAACTACTGATCCTAACTTTGCCCTAAACAGCTTAAAATCTGAGGCGATCCGAAAAGCCGCAAAAGAAGGCCGAAATGGAAAGGGGTGTGTAATTTTATTTGCCGGTGGAAATGAAGGCAGTAACGCCATTAATTTGTATGCTACCCATCCCGATGTAATTTGCGTAGGTGCGACTACCAGCCAGGATCAACATGCTTCTTACTCCAATAGTGGTCGGGAGCTTATGATAGTGGCCCCATCCAATGGAGATTGGCCATTAATTGCTGCCCGCGCTTCCTGGGATCCCGGTAGCCCCGGAAAAATCGGCGCTTTTAAATATTGGAACGATGGCGTATCCAGAGGTGATCAATACAAACATTTTGGAGGCACTTCTGCAGCAACACCGCTGGTTGCAGGTGTCTGTGCCTTAATTTTATCTGCAAATCCGGATCTGACAGCCCGGGAAGTACGGGAAGTTCTAATTGGCACAGCTGATAAAATTGGAAGCCCCTGGGAATATACAGCAGGACATTCGGTGAAATATGGGTACGGTAAGGTAAATGCCGATAAAGCTGTGGCAGAAGCCATTCGCCGAAAGGCAACAATTAATCGCCCGGAACCAGTGATTGTGCCAACAACAATTACGCCTCCACCTCCAAGCCCATCGCCTGTTCCTTCTGCTTCTAATGAGGCTGGTGGATTACTCCGATTTAGTGTTAAAAATCAGGCATCAGCTGGGTGGGGCGTACAAATTGGAGCCTTTGCCGACTTCAGAAATGTCTTGGAACGTGCCGAGAATTTAGAGCGCACCTACAACGCACCTGTTGTACTCCAAATCTCAGAATCCAACAATCGCCATGTGTTTAAAATAATTCTTGGTTCCTTTGATCGGGTCAATGATGCCAAAGCATTAAGTGATCGACTGAAAGAAAACGGAATCAATGGTTTTTTGAGAAACCTAAAGGATATTTAAACATCTTCGCCTTTTTTTCGGTCAAAAACATTTCGATCAAGAAAATATTTGGGCGGGTCCGCCTCCTCTTCTTCCCAGGAAGGTGGTTCGGGTAACTCGTCGGCCTCAATTTCATTTTTATACCAAAAAGCAGTAAAAACGCCACTTAATGCGCCAAGTAAGTGACTTTCCCAGGAAATACCTTCCTGGTTTGGCAATACACCCATGAAATACCCACTATATAAAAAGGTGACAATCAATGCCAATACGATTGACTTTAAGCTTCTTCTAAATATTCCTGTCCAAAATACAAAGGCGAGCAATCCATAGACCACACCGCTAGCTCCGATATGAAAAACGCGGCGGCCAAAAAGCCAGACGGCCAGGCCAGTCAAAACGTATATCAGAATAAATGATCGAACAGCCACCCGGCTATAAAAGAAGAATATCATAACTGACAAGACCAGAAACGGAACAGAATTGGAAATCAGGTGATGCCAATCTGAATGAATAAGGGGGGAAAACAAAATACCCTTTAAACCCTGTGGTACTCTGGGATAAACACCAAATTGTACGAGGTTTACATCCAGTACCGTTTTTAGCAGGTGAATCGCCCACATGATCCCCAGAAAAACTAGTGGAAAATTCAAGCTCTCACGAAATTGCCGGGAAAAATTCATATCAAATTGATAAGTTGAAAAAAACCGGCTTTACCGGAAACCACTTAACTCAGTATTTCAACCATATCTAAGAGCAAAGAGTTGAGATCTTCGTGATGTTTTATTGCTTTTTCAAAAGGAGTAAAAACAATTTTCTTGTCCACCTCTCCTACCATGAGGCCTGTTTTTCCATCCATAAGTGCCCGAACAGACTCCATGCCAAGGCGGCTGGCTAACACTCTTTCCATACAGGTTGGTCTTCCGCCACGCTGTACGTGCCCCAAAATGGTTACTCGAATATCAAATTGGTTGTTAAACTTTTCGCGCACTTTTTCTGCCATTTTAAAGGCACCACCCGCTTCATCTCCCTCAGCCACAACCACAATATTTGACATCTTATTTTGGGTCAGGTTTTTTTCTAAAATACTAAACAGGTGATTGGTGTCTTTTTTACTTTCCGGAACCAAAACGGCTTCTGCACCGGTAGCAATCCCAGAACGAAGGGCAATAAACCCGGCATCCCGGCCCATCACCTCCACAAAAAACAGGCGATTGTGTGCATTGGCTGTATCCTTAATATTATCAATGGCATTCATCGCGGTGTTGATAGCCGTATCATACCCAATAGTATAATCGGTACCAAAAAGGTCATTATCGATGGTACCTGGTATTCCGATAAAACGGATTTCCGGAAATTCTTTTAGGAAAATATTGGCTCCTGTGAAGGTTCCATCGCCGCCAATAGCTACGACACCATCTATGTCGGCAGCAATCAACTGCCGATAAGCTTCCTGTCGCCCTTCTACGGTTCGAAATCTTTCGGAGCGGGCTGATTGAAGTATAGTACCACCAAGCTGAATAATATTACTTACCCCAAATTGCTTAAGTTCTACAAAATCGCCGTCGATCATCCCTTCATATCCCCGACGAATTCCAACTGCCTCATAGCCGTAATGTATTGCAGTACGTACAACGGCCCGGATGCATGCATTCATTCCTGGAGCATCTCCACCTGAGGTAAAAACAGCAACCTTTTTCATGATCTTAATTTTGGTAACGCCGACGAACCAACTTGATAAAGTTTTGGGCTTTCTTAGACTTATTTTTTGACCCCCAGGCAAATTTATCAGCCAATGTCATTAGATAATTTCGGGCATCATCAAAATCTTCAACACTATTTAATTGCTTAAGTGCACTATCAAATGCATCCTGGTCTCCGCCAAACAGTTCGTTAATGGTGAAAATCCGTTCATTCAAACCCATGGCTTTTGTTAAGTCCCTGATCGGAAGTTCGCTTAGCTTTTCAGAAAGTTCGGTTGCTTTTGACATTTCAAAAAGGGCTGCTACATCTTCTGAAAGATCTTTTGGCCGAGCTGCAACTATTGGTTTTGATACTTCAGGTGCAGGGGCTGGCTCCGGCTCTGGTTCAGGTTCGGGATCTGGCGCGGGAGGTGGCGGAGGTGGTGTATATTTCGGCTCCTGAACGGGCGCAGGTTCCGGTTTTTTTACTTCAATGCGCTCTTTCAAGGAGTCCGGAATTTCAATAATCCTCGGTTTTGGCTTTGGTTTTGGAGGAGGGGGCGGTGCAGGAGCGGATGCCTTTTCAATCCAGATTTCTTCTACTTCGTCCTCTTTTTCAGAAACAGGAGCAGATGCCGTGTCCTGCAAGGCTGGATTATGAAATTGCTCGTAAAGGTCTCTCAGATAGGAGCGCATTAAGTCTTTCTCAATTGGAGCGATACTAGTCTCATCAGCACTCATACTTTGGAAGAGCGTATTGACCTTAGATATTAGAATTTTTGCTTTTTTCAGATCCATTGGTATGATTAATTTCAGAAGCTAAAACCACTCCATTATTTGGAAAAGAGTACCTTAGCCTTTGGTTTATTCTTCCATAAATGTACAGTTTTTGGAAAGAAAACCGGAAAATGCACCTCTTCGTATAAGTAAATTTTAAATGTTTCTCGAACCCCATTTTAAAGGTCAACGAAGCGGCTGGATCGAAGTGATCTGTGGCTCCATGTTCTCGGGAAAAACCGAAGAATTAATCCGTCGATTAAAGCGCGCAAAAATTGCCAACCAGCGAGTAGAAATATTTAAACCCCGAGTGGATACCCGGTACGGCCAATCACAAGTTGTTTCGCATGATGAAAACGCCGTTTTGGCAACCCCTATTGAGCACTCCGATAAATTACTAAAGCTTTCAGAAGGATTTTCCGTCATTGGTATAGATGAAGCTCAGTTTTTTGATATGAATCTTCCGGAAGTTGCTCAACAATTAGCGCTTAAGGGCAAACGAGTGATCATCGCCGGACTGGATATGGATTTTCGGGGAAACCCCTTTGGGCCCATGCCTAATTTGTTGGCTGTTGCCGAATACATTACCAAAGTACATGCTATTTGCCAGCATTGCGGAAACCTAGCAACCCATTCCTACCGACTAAATTCAGATGAAAATACGGTCGTTTTAGGGGAAAAAGAAACCTACGAAGCACGCTGCCGTACTTGTTATCATATGGGCAACATCCTAAACCTCCAGTCTGAACCTGAAACAAAATCCAAAAATCCCGACAGGGTAGATTAAGCGTTCTATTTCAGTAAACCGGTATCTTTTGCCCGCCACAAATACCGGCAGGCCAAACTACGATATGGGCGCCAGCTTTCTGCGATTTCCAATAATGCTGCGATTCGTGGTTTTCCCTTTTCAGGCAAATCCCAGTGAGAAGCGATAGCAGATTGAATCCCCATATCACTTGTCGGAAAAACATCCGGTCGGGCGAGCGTAAACATTAAGATCATTTCGGCTGTCCAGTTTCCGACGCCCTTTATCCGGGTTAGGTGTGCCAAAATTTCTTCGTCATCCCATTTTGACCAGTCAGCGTGTACTAAGTCTTCTTCGTCAAAACGAACAGCGATATTCCGCAGATAGCCTGCTTTTTGCCTGGAGACGCCGGCTGTGCGCAAATGTGTGTCATCCATGTTTCGGAGCAATTCAGGAGCAGGATAGTCATTCGGAAAAAGCTTTAAAAATCTTCCCAGGATGGTATCTGCGGCTTTCGCCGAAAGTTGTTGAGACAAAACGGAACTGATCAGGTTGGTATATAACGCATCCGGTTGGGGCGTCAAATCCTCCAGTTCAATCTTTGTGCAAATCCCTGAAAGCAAAGGGTCGTGCTGAAAATGTTGGCTGGCTGCTGTTTTCATTCTTTATTCAGATTTCATCTCATAAGTTCCACAAAAAATTCATAATTTGGAAAACATCTCCCCTAAACAACCAATACCATAACGCCTCCCGTCACATTTTTTCAAACAATTTTGGTTTGAAGTTATTTATCCTTTATACCGTCTTAAATTAAACACGATAACGAACAGAATGAACCGTCTAACCTTAATACTTTGCCTGGGATTACTTATTCCTTTTTGGGGATATTCTCAGATCTCTTCCAATATGAATTTATTAGATCATTGGGACGATAACAGCCTTCCGCTTCGTTACGGGGCAGCCTTTAATGATATTTGGGGATATACCGATCCTTCCGGTAATGAGTATGCACTAATCGGAGCCATAGAAGGTGTTTTTATTTTTGATGTTACCAATAATGACGGGAATGCATCAGCTACCTATCCGGTGGAAGTAGAATTTATTGCTGGTGGGAGCCAAAGCCTTTGGAGGGATATTAAAACCTATCAAAATTATGCCTATGCGGTCGCCGACGAAGGTTCAGAAGGGCTCATCATTATTGATTTGTCTAATGTACCAAGCTCTGCGAGCATTGTTTATCAATCAACGGCCTCCTTTACACGCGCACACAACATTTTCATTGATGAAGCTGCAGCCAGAATATATGTTGCCGGTTCAAACACACATAGCCAGGGACTTATCGTGTTGGATATCAGCAATCCTGTCAATCCTGTTGAAATAAGTACTTCAAATCTTCCTGCCGGTTATGTGCACGATGTTTTTGTACGTGGTGATACAGCTTATTGTTCTCATGGCACCAATGATGGTTTATATGTTTATAATTATGCCAATGCCGGTTCTCCCGCATATTTGGGCTCTTTAACCGCTTACCCCGATCAAGGATATAACCACAGTTCCTGGTTGACAGCTGATGGCAATCATTTGGTTTTTGCTGATGAAACCAAAGGCAAGGGACTCAAAATTGCGGATGTTAGCAACTTAAATGCGATCTCTGTGAGTGCTAATAATGTATTCCGCTCTACCCTGGAAGGCCCGACTTATACAAACAGCGTTGCGCACAATCCTTTTATTGTCGGGGATTACGTGTACATTTCCTATTACCACGACGGCGTACAGGTTTTTGATATTTCAAATCCTGCTAATGTCGTTAATGCCGGGTACTTTGATACAAATCCATCCAACACAGATTATTCGGGTTGGGATGGTTGTTGGGGTGTTTATCCATTTTTACCTTCCGGAAATATTATTGCCTCTGATCAATTACACGGACTGTTTGTCCTGAAACTGGTGACAACGACTGTGCCCGTAGAACTGATTGATTTTCAGGGATATATAAAAGAAAACTATCATTTATTGGAATGGGAAACAGCGACTGAATCCAATAGTGCTTATTATGAAGTGGAGCGGAGCCGTGATGGCGAAAATTTTACTGTTTTAGGGAAAGTAGCCGCTCAGGGCAACACACTTAGTCAACACAATTACCAATTTATTGATGAGAACCCATTAGCCGGCAGTAACTATTACCGCCTTCGGATGGTCGATCAGGATGGCACATTTGAGTATAGCCATTTACTGCATTTGCTACTGCGCGAAAATACGGGAGACATTATTCGGGTCTATCCAAATATTATTTCCGGGCCCCGGCAATTAATAGCCGACCACGATCTTTCGCAATCGCAAAAAGAAAGTTTAGTGGTCCGGTTGCTGGATGCCAATGGTCGGGTTGTGCTAAACCAGGTTCCCATTTCAGATATGGGACCCAGTCTTTATCTAGATATCCCCACGCTACCCACTGGAATTTATTTCCTGGAAATTCGTGGAAAACAAACTAATTATCTCGAACGAATAACGGTTAATAAATAAAAAACAATAAAAAAGGCCGACAAGTTTGTCGGCCTTTTTTATTCCCGTATTAGCTCCAACGCCCGCTCCAT
>JAGQWR010000081.1 GCA_020437105.1 Saprospiraceae bacterium | reverse complement strand
TTGCCTTCGGCTTTGGTCTATTACGTATTTCTCTCAATTGAAGGTTCTCCATTAAAAATTAATCCCGATAGCTATCGGGACAGCATTCAAAATTATTTAGGCTGGGTCTCAGGTCGAGAGTCTATAAATTCGTCTATGACGAATCAACGGATTTCACGTTTTAAACGCGTAAAACGATTCAAACGCTTAAAACGCGAGCGAACTAAAAATTCAGCATTCAAAATTCAAAAATCTCCCCTCTACCCCCCACTTACAGGCGGAATAAGTGCAATCTCTTGCGTAGGATCCAGCAAATCTGAATCTTCCGCATATTTGCTTCCCTGGGCAATACCGAGGGAGTTAAGTTTTTTCAATTCCGGATGCTGTAGGAACAGGGCCTCCCGAAGATCCCTTACCCGAGCTTGATCGTCCAACTCAATTTCCAACTCGACCAGGCGTCCTCCCAGGATTTCTTTGGTAATTCCAAATGCCAGAATATTCAATTTCATGCGATGGTAGATTCTTCTTTTATACTATCTACAAAGAACATCTCAATATCCCCTTTGTTCTTGGCTTTGATCTTGCCTCGTGGCGTACAATTAAAAACATCTTTAATCAGGGCGTAGGTTGATTTGCTGATATTTACTTTACCGGAGGCACCACGACTTTCCAAACGGGAAGCAATATTTACGGTATCTCCCCAAATATCGTAGGCAAATTTTTTGATGCCAACAATTCCGGCCACTACTGGTCCGGTATGAATACCAATTCGTGCTTCAAAATGCGGCCTTCCGGCCAATTCGCGCTCCATTGCGATAGCCGCCATAAATGCTTGCATTTCCAGAGCGGCTTTGACAACCTGCGCTGCAGCTTCTGAAGAACTTCCCGGTAAGCCACCTACACACATATAAGCATCCCCGATCGTTTTGATTTTTTCAATTCCGTAAATCTCCATGATCTCATCAAAAGCACGGAAACAATAATCGATTTCTTTTACCAATTCCTCCGGTTCCAGCTTTTCAGCAATAGCAGTAAATCCGATAAAATCAGAAAACATGACGGTAACCGAATCAAAACGCTGTGCTTTGGCCGTACCGGTCGCCTTTAATTCATCTGCTGTTTCTGCCGGCAAAATATTCAGGAGGAGATCATCTGATTTCTGTTTTTCCTCCTCCAGTTCTGTGGTCCGTAGTGTTACCTGTTCTTCCAAATAACGTTCCCGTTTCCGAATGGTGTAGATCCGGTATCGAAAAAATCCAAAGGCAATAGCGAGCAGAACTAAGGCACAAAGCGCAATAAACCACAAGCTTTTATAATAGGCCTGTTCGATCTTTAAAGGCACTTCCAAAACCTGCGGACTCCAGGAATTGTTGCCGGAGGAAGCACGCACCTCAAAGATGTAATCCCCGGAAGGGATGTTATTATAACGTGCAGTTGGTACAGTAGTCGGACTGGACCATTCTGTCTCAAAGCCCCGCAATCGATAGGAATATCTGTTTTCACGAGGATTCACATAATCTGCCAGGGCAAAACTGAATGTAAAAAATTTATCCCGCCAGGAAAGCTGGATCGGAATTCCGGAATTTGAGCGTACCGGAATACTAATCATTGAATCTATATCCCCATCAAACTTGGAAAAGCTGGTCAACAACAATTTGGCCTGCCGCCGATCGCGGGCCCAAACAAAATCCGGATCCGGAAAAAAGGAAACAATGCCATTTAAGCCACCAAAATACATCCGTCCGGAAGCCGCTAAGTGAAAGGAAATGCGATTAAATTCATTCGCCGGAAGGCCGTCTTCCTGAAAAAAGTTGAAAAAACGTCCTGCCTCAATACTGAGACGAGCCAGCCCGTTATCGGTGCTTACCCACATGCAGGAGTCTCCTTCCGGGAGAATTCCATTGATAAAATTATTTGGAAGTCCTTTTTCTGTATTCCAGACTTTAATAGACTCGCTGACCAAATCCAACTCATGAAGCCCATTGGCCGTTGCAATCCATAAATGGCCCTGCGCATCCTCATAAGTGGCCAATATCCTGTTAGCTTTCAGACCATTCCCGGCGTCTTTAAACCGGCTAAGTTGGCCTGTTTTTAGATCTAGTTTATACAGGCCGGCCTCTTGAGTAGCCAACCACAAAAAACCGCTCCTTTGGCCAAAATGTAAATGCGTAAAATTAACTTTAAAGGTATCAAGCACGCCTTGTGCATCGCGATAAGGCTTTAAGATACCAGCCTTACTTACCGTATAGAGATGGTTCTGGAAACAGATCCATAGATTCCCATCCGGGCCGGCTACCGGGAAACCGGAATCCGATCCGCGTCCTTTAAACAGGGTGTCAACCGACATTTTATCCAGGTTGATCCGCAGTCCGTTGCCGGTATAGAGATCTCCTTCATACCAGGCCAGGCCAAAGGGCGCATTTACAAAGGCGTTATCCGGAAAGAGTGCACGGGATTCGCCGGTGTTGGGATCCAATTTATGGATGGCATTGTAATAAGAGAAAAATATATTTCCAGACGGATCTTCGGCAATGCCACGCATACTGCAAAAGCCACTGCTACAGTAAGAATTTCCACCGTTCAAATGCGGGTAAAAGAACTGGCGGCGCCGAACGAGTTTGATCAATCCAAAATCGGAGGCTACCCATACCACACCGGAAGCATCTGAAAAAATGTGCCGATACTGAATATCCTGCCGAACCAATTCGCGGATATCGCGGTGGAAATCCCACCAGGTACCCGAATTCTCTTCAAAAAGAATTAAGCCATTTTCGGCAGCCAGCCAAAGGTCTCCATTCTCGGTATATCGAAAGGTGTTAAAAACATCCGTTCCCGCCAGGGAGGCACTAATGGGATGCACCCGAAAACCAGCTTCATCCGGGTTTTTAAAGTAAATCTGCCCGTTTGCCAACAAGACCAGTAATCGATGCTGACTGTCTTCCTGCATCTCCACAATTCGAGAAGCCGCAGGATCTTTTCCCTGGAAAGAAAAGGTATATTTTTCTTCCAGAATACCATTTGTCCCGATTCGCCAAATTTCGTTTTGATCACCCGCCACGTAAACCTCTTCTGCATGGATCAGCATTGGGTGTTTTTCAAATTTCCCGGCAAGTTTTCGTTCGAGCAGGAGTTCGCCTTCCGGCGAAAAGCACTGAAGAAAAGCGATGCCGTCCTGTTCGGCGAAGGTGGTTAGCCAGACATTCCCTTCAGGTCCCACCTCGATATAGCTGGGAGTCCACTCAGCTCCCCGTGCCAGAGATTGCTTATTTACGGTAAGGGTAGTGGAGCTTAACTGCTCTGTATTCAGGACAGTCAGATAATTGGGATGCCCCAACCACAACTGGTTGTTCGAATCACAGTATAAATCTGATACTACATCCTGTGCAAGCAAACCCGGTTTACTGGCATTGTTAAATGGAATAAAATTGTACCCATCGTAGCGGTTAAGTCCGTTGACTGTAGCGATCCAAAGGTATCCGTTGCTATCCTGTTGTACATCAAAAACATTTCGATGCGATAAACCTTCATCAAATCCATAGATACGCAAATGCCAATCTGCCGACTGGCCGCAGAGTTGTACAAGGGGAATCAAAAAGGCTAAAATCAGATAAAAACAACGCTTCTTCATAATCATACGCTCCTGCAAAAATGAGAAACAGCCCTCGCATTCCAAAACATACTATTTTTCGTGTGGCTGCATTTCCAACATCAAAGTTAAAAACTAAATTTTGGTACAAGTTGTTAGGCCTATGGTGAACAACCAAAAACAACCCGTTGAATTCCCAATATGAAACAGATCGACAAACCTATCGACCTTGTAAATCGACTACAAACCTTTGAAGCTTTTGAGGGCATTGCTGATTCCAGCTTGCAATGGTTAATTGACCAAGCAGATTACGTCCTGTATGAGAACGGGGAGCAGTTGTTTTTTGCCGGCATGAAAACCGACCAAATGCAAGTGATCGTGGAAGGGGAATACATTGCCAAAATTGAGCAACAAGGCGAATTCAGGGAAATTGGTGTTTTTGATACGGGCAATATCACCGGCGTGCTTCCTTTTTCGAGAATGCAGGAAACGAGAGCTGTAGGCCGCGCCTTAAAAGACACTTATGTACTGGAACTACACCGACGACATTTTGTCGAGATGGTCAATGTAGATTATGGGCTGGTGCAGAATCTGGTAGCATTAATGTCTAATCGAATCCGCAATTTTACGCAGCTCCAGGTGCATAATGAAAAGCTCATGGCCCTTGGAAAATTATCTGCCGGCCTGGCCCATGAATTGAACAATCCGGCTTCTGCTATGACGCGAAGTGCTCAGGAGTTGCATAGTAAAATTCACACTACACCGGAAAAATTTAAGTCGATTATTACGATGCGCATTACAGATGCGCAAACGGATCAAATTAATGAACTGCTCTTCGCTAAAATAAAAGCGGGTACCAATGAAGATTTACCAGCACTACAGCGCTCGCAAATTGAGGATGATATTCTGGACTGGCTCGATGACCACGACATAGATCATGGGGAAGATATTGCCAACACCTTTACCGATTATTCCTTTACCGCAGAGGACCTGGACCAGGTAGAACAAATTCTGGAAGGACAAAATTTGGGTCCGATTCTCTGGTGGTTGGAAAGTACCCTCAGCCTGGAGACACTCATTGGGGAGATACGGGAATCTGCAGATCGGATTTCTACCCTGGTGCGCTCCGTTAAAGATTATTCACATATGGATCGCTCCGGGGCCAAGGATCCGGTTCAGGTAAAAGATGGAATCTATTCGACGTTGATGATTCTAAAACACAAGGTCAAAAAGAAACAGATAATCCTGCATAAATCCTTCCCGGATGATCTGCCGCCAATTTTGGCGCATGTTAGCGAACTCAATCAGGTTTGGACCAATATCATCGATAATGCACTGGATGCCCTTCCGGAAAATGGAGAACTCACCATCCAGGCCCGGGTGTTACGCCAATTTGTGTGCGTGGAGATTATCGATAATGGGCCGGGCATTCCGGAAAATGTGATTAATAATATCTTCGATCCGTTTTTTACTACCAAGGGTGTGGGCGAAGGAACCGGCATGGGACTGGACATCACCAAACGGATTGTAGAAGGTATGAAAGGGCAGATCCACGTTTCATCGAAACCCGGACAAACGTCCTTTCAGATATTACTACCGATAACGCATTCTTAATTTATTGCTTCCTAACGCATCTGCAATATGGCAACTGAAAAAAAGCCTGTTATTTTTTCAATAGACGATGACCCACAGGTTTTGCGCTCGATCAAACGCGATCTTCGTAATCGGTATAAGCAAGATTACCGAATCCTAAATGAGGAATCGCCCGTACGTGCACTTGAAGCACTGGAAGAATTAAAAAGACAGGGAATAGATGTTGCCCTGTTTTTATCAGACCAACGCATGCCTGGAATGATCGGTGTTGACTTTCTGGAGCAAGCCAGGAAAATATACCCCCAGGCAAAAAGAGTATTACTTACTGCCTATTCAGACAAAGATATCGCCATCCGTGCCATCAATGATGTCAATCTGGACTATTACCTCATGAAGCCCTGGGATCCGCCGGAGGAACTTATGTATCCGGTACTGGATGAGTTATTGCAAGAGTGGCAGCGGGAATATGAACCAGAGCTTTCCGGGATCAAATTGATTGGGTTTCAATATTCTCCAAAATCACATCAGATTAAGGATTTTTTATCCGGCAACCTGGTTCCTTATCACTGGCTAGATATCAACAATGATAAAAAAGCCGGGGAAGTCATGGAGATTATGAAAATTGATGCCGAACAGTTTCCGGTTATCATTTTTGAAGACGGTAGCTGGTTACAAAACCCGGATATTTCAGAAATTGCCAGTCATATAGGTTTAAAATCCAGTGCGCAACACGAATTATATGATGTAGTCATTATTGGTGCAGGGCCTGCTGGTCTGGCTGCGGCTGTTTATGGAGGCTCAGAAGGATTGAAAACACTTTTGGTAGAGCGCCGGGCGCCGGGAGGACAGGCAGGTACCAGTTCCCGCATTGAAAATTACCTTGGTTTTCCGAATGGGTTAAGCGGTGCAGAGCTTTCTCAAAGAGCGATCGCTCAGGCAACCCGTTTTGGAGTGGAATTTCTGTCTCCCACAGAAGTACACTCGCTGGAAACAGACGGCCAGTACAAAAAACTTACGCTGTCAGACGGTAGTACTATAAATACCCGTGCAGTGGTAGTCGCAACAGGCGTTTCATACAGAAAATTATCAACGCCCGGAGTAGAGACCTTTACCGGTGCCGGCATCTATTATGGTGCTGCCATGACCGAAGCCAATGGTTGTAAAGGACGGGTGGTCTATGTGATAGGCGGAGGAAATTCAGCTGGCCAGGGAGCAGTTTATCTGTCGCAATTTGCCCGAGAAGTACACATACTCATTCGGAAGCCGGATTTGACACAAACAATGTCCTCTTATCTGATCGATCAGATCGGTGCCATAGACAATATATATGTACACGGGCGGATGCAGGTTTCCGAAGCAAAGGGAAGTGACCATTTGGAAAAACTGGTTTTGGAGGATATGGAGACCAACCAACTCACTGAAGTAGCAGCGGATGCCCTTTTTATTTTCATTGGAGCTAAACCATATACCGACTGGGTGCCGGCATCTCTTTTCCGGGATGACAAAGGATATATTGAAACAGGAAGGGATTTACTGCGTCAGGCACAGTTTTCAAAGAACTGGAAAAAACAACGGGAACCTTATCTTTTGGAAACCAGTCATTCGGGGATTTTTGCTTCCGGGGATGTGCGATCCGGTGCAATGAACAGGGTCGCATCTGCAGTCGGCGAAGGCGCTATGGCCATTAAATTTGTACACGAATATCTCGCAGAATCGTGAGAAATAATTTTGAATGCTGAATTTTGAATGCTGAATTTTGAATGCTGAATGAAGAACTTTCAAATGAAAGAAATGCCCAATAGACCAAAGCCGAAGGCAATAGACCTAACCGGCGAAGCCGAATAGACCAAAAGGGCTAAAAGCCCTAATCGACCCAAGTTCGCTGCGCGAAGGTTTAACGCGTTTAAAACGTTTAAATCGTCAACGCCGGTTATTCGTCTCAGACGAATTTATAGACTTTCGACTTTCGACCCTAGACCAGGCGAAGCCCTAGACTGCAAAGCCGACAGGCGGGCTAGACCAGGCCAAAGGCCCTAGACCATAATTTTGAATTCACCCACACTCAAACTCCCCCGATAGCTATCGGGGCAAACTCAAACTCAAACTCAAACTCAAACTCAAACTCAAACTACCTCCACTCTATGATCAATTATAAAACAAACGAAAATTGGTTAGGTGATATCTCACATCTTGCCAAAAGCTGGACAATGGTTCGAATCAGTAGAGCTGTGCTTGGAATTGGGGTTTATGCACTACTTGTTTGCATTGTACTCGAAGAAATGAACTGGGTACAATATATCCAGATGAACACTTCCGTCTTTTCCCTTCTGGGTGTTATTCTCAGTATATTTTTAGTATTCCGAACAAATACAGCATATGATCGCTGGTGGGAAGGCAGAAAACAATGGGGTGCATTGGTTAACCATTGTCGAAACTTTGCTATTTATGTGGATACGATGTTTCCAAAAAAAGATCGGGAGGTGCGGCATTACTTTGCCAGGCATATCTCAAATTTCTGTTATGCCCTCGTTGAACACCTTCGTGCCGGCACCCAACTCGACAAATTGATATTTCTGAGTGACGCAGACCGGGCAGAATATGAGACCAAGGGACATATTCCAAACCACATTGCCTTACAAATTTTCGATCGGGTGGCAGCAGGCCATCGAAATGGAGAAATAAATGAAGGAGACTATATAAATATCAAAGCACAACACCAGGCGCTCTTAGATATTTTAGGGGCCTGCGAACGTATCAAAAAAACACCTATTCCTTTTTCCTATAGTGTCTATCTGAAAATCTTTATTTCAGCTTACGCACTCTTATTACCCTTTGCTCTGATTAACACCTTCCACTACTCCTCTATCCCTTTGGTGATGTTTATTTTCTTTGCCTTGCTGGGAGTGGAGTTATTAGGTGAAGAAATTGAAGATCCATTTGGCCTGGACTGTAATGATCTGCCTACTGGTGATATCGCGCATACTATTCGAAACAACATTTTTGAGATTCTGGAAGATCGCTCAAGCCTGGGCAAAACCAGAACCCTCGAAATGTATGAAAAGGTCTTCTAAACAGCCTGTCCCCCCAACTCCGCTGTAGCTGATTTCCCTGTTACTTCTTTGGACAAAAGCCGTCTAATTTACATCTGACGCATGAGTCAGAAAAGAAAATTCGATACAGAGGGTAACACTTTTATGGCTCAAGGTATTAAGTAAAAGGAAGTTCGGACAAAACAAACGGAGCAATAAAAGCCAGAAGTGGTATCATTTTTCGAGAAAGCGGCAAAGGCCGACTTTACATAAAAAAAAAGGCGAAAATCCTAGCTGAAAATAATTTTAAGAAAACTTTAACATTTCGATAGCAATGCCTAAAGAGAATGAAAAGTTTAATTCGCCGTATGGTATCCAAATAAACACGCTGAATATAACCGGTTAAAGAAATTTTATTCCAAAACCTGTTATTGGGCATTTTAGGATACTTGACTACTCTAACATACCAAACTAACTTTGCGTTGTTAAGTACGACATGAACAATATCAAACAAACATCAACTCATTATCCAAAAACCACAATTCCCGCCATTTAGCGTTTCCTGACTTTTACAATTAACAAGGCAACCCTAAACCTTAACACCGGAGATCTCTCATTACAAAAACCATGAGAGTAATGCCCGTATGTTGCATTCCGGGAAAAAGAAAGTAAGATGAAAATCCCATGTACATTTAAAAACCTGATGGCAGCATTATTGCTTACCATCGCTTCCACTGCGGTAGCTAGTCCAGGTATCTGGAATAACGCAGAAGAAGCACTTATCAAGGAACGGATTGAAGGTATGGACCTACCTGTAGAAGCTGTCTATAATAGCCAGGTTCGCGACATGGTTCGTCGTTATATTACCTACGGATACCGCGACGCAGAGCAAATGCTTGGTCGCTCCGGCCGATTCTTCCCAATCTTCGAGCACTATTTAAAGATTAACCAGATGCCGGAATCACTGAAATTCCTGCCTATGGTTGAATCTTCTCTGAAACCTGGAGTCAGTTCTCCCGTTGGAGCTGCTGGCCTATGGCAATTGATGAGTGGCACTGCTACGGAGCTCGGATTGCACATCTCTACTTATGTAGATGAGCGTCTGGATGCAAATTTATCCACAGCAGCGGCACTTTCTTACCTACAGGAACTACACCAACGATTTGGTAATTGGGAACTCGCTTTAGCCGCCTATAACTGCGGTCCGGGCAATGTTCGCAAAGCAATTCGGTTGGGTGGCAGCAATGATTACTGGAAAATTCAGCACCTGCTCCCTAAGGAGACTCAAAACTACATTCCCCGCTATATTGCGGCAAGCTATGTAGCTCAGTATTTTGCCGAACACAAATTAGAGCCGGAAATGCAATCCTACGATATGCAGTTTACCAGAACGACCCGCGTTTACAGCGGTATCAGTTTCAAAAAACTCGCATCAATCACAGGAGCATCTATCCAGACGATCAAAGAACTGAATCCCGGTTATATTCGGTCTTATATCCCTACGAATTCGAAGGGATATTTTCTGACCCTTCCGGAAATGGCTATGCGGGCACTGACTGATTCTCAAAGATGGTCAAACGGAGAGCAAATCCAAACAGACCTTCCCATGCTGATGTCTGTAATGAATCCTGATGGAAAAACACCGAAGTTCCCCATTACGGTGGTTGTTCGTCCAGGTCAAACGCTTGCACAAATAGCTTATGATTACCAGGTAACCAAGGAAGAAATTCGCGAATGGAATAAACTTGGCCCAAAAGCTGAAGTATATTTCCAGCAATCTCTTCTGGTATATCTTGATAAACGCCCCGGAAGCGGCGTATAAAAGTCAGACTTAACAAACGCTAAATAATAGTCAAGGACAAGGAAAAAAATCTTCCTTGTCCTTTTCTTTTTTCTACTCTTTCCTATGCCTAAATTTGCGGCTAATTAATCTCCATCCCAATGGGCACTAGCTTGCGAATCGCACTTGAAACAGGAGCAGAAGACGAACGCCCTGTCTTTCTGGCGGGCACCTTTAACGACTGGCAGGCTGGCCAGGAAACGTATCGTATGCAACAGGATATTCCGGGATATTATTCCTATATCTTTTCCGATACGACACTCCTCGAATATCCCATGGAATTTAAATTTACCCGCGGAACCTGGAAACAGGTGGAAACGGATAGTTATGGCGGATATGTTTACAACCATAAACTGGAAGCTTCCACTGATCTGGTGACCATCCATGTGCCCCGTTGGAAAATGGATGGGCAATTTTGGAACGAAAAGTTCCTGCCTATCATTGAAACCATCAACGAACACTTTGAAATCCCGCAGTTAATCACCACCCGCAGGATCTCCGCGCTCCTGCCCTGGGATTATTACCAGACAGACAAACACTATCCGGTGCTTTATCTACAGGATGGTCAAAACCTGGTAGATCCTTTTGCTCCTTTCGGAACCTGGGCACTCGATAAAAAACTGGCAACCATGGCCGAAAATGGCTGGGCAGATTTGATTGTAGTTGCTATTGACCACGCCAAAGAAGACCGAATATCAGAATACACGCCTTCTTACCAAACAAAACTCGGACCAGGAGATGGCAAAAAATATGTGCGTTTCCTCGCAGATACCCTAAAACCATTTATTGACAAGGCCTTCCGGACCCTGCCTGACCGGCAACATACCGGAATTGGAGGTAGTTCCATGGGGGGCTTGATCAGCATCTATGCAGGCTCTATGTATCCCGAAGTTTACGGGAAACAAATGATCTTTTCCCCCTCCCTGTGGGTCGCACCTGAGATCTATAAAAAAGCACTCCAAACACATATGCTTTACCCGACACAGATTTACGTCTATGCCGGCGGCCAGGAAAGTGAAAACATGATTCCGCTGGTCGAGCAATTTACCGAGGGGATGGATGCCAACAACCCCGAAGCCATTACGCTGATGCGTGTAATTGAGCCCTTAGGCAAACATTCTGAAACCGATTGGGGAAAGGCTTTTCCGGATGCAGCTAACTGGTTATTTGGACCATACCCCGTCACACATGAAAATTTTTGGACTAAAGTTTTATAAGCTAAGCACTTATAGTACTTTTGATCTCTCTAACTTATATACCCCAACGAAAGTGGATTGGGTATAAAAATGTGCGTGTTGCCGGAATTGCCTTTGGAAACAGAAGCAATTTCTCAATATACGCCAGGATCATTCTCCCAGAACACCCAATTTGGTCACTTCGCTCCGTGATTTAGCCAAGGCGGCAACACATCCCACTGAATTTTTTTTCTACATTGGGCTAAGCGTTAGCTAAGATTGAATATCAATGCAAATACGTATAACAACCGACTCGGTCAATAAGGACGCAGCACTGATCCTTCCTATCGAAAAAAATGGCCATTTATCCGCTGTATTACAGCAGATTGCCACCGAATTTGATCTGGATTCACAATTTCTGGAGTTAGATTTTGCTGCTTCCGCGAAAGAAATTATGCCCGTTCAGGGAAATACTCCGACAGGCAAGATTCGGATGTATCTCCTTGGCCTAGGCGAAAATCCTACTTTCGCTACCTGGCTTCAGGTGGCGAGGACCTTCTTCCATAACAATCGGAAAAAATTGCCGCTCCAACTTCAGGTTGCCTGGTCATTCGGAAACCGCCCGGAGAACCTCCCACTTGCTATCGAAGGCATTTGTAATGGCTTTTGCCTGGGTGAATATAAAATTGGCCGGTTTAAAACTGGCGACGATCAGGTAAGTACTCAGGTTGAAACTTCACTGGAGTTTCTCGTAGCCCCAAGTGAAATTGCCCAGGCAAAGACCAGTGCACAGCGCGGTCAGGCATTCGCTGAGACTCAATCAACGCTGATCGACCTGGTTAATGCGCCGAGCAACTACAAGAATCCGATTGACCTGTCAAATTGGGCCCTTCGCTCCAGCGAAAAACACCAATTCACCGTAAGGGTAATGGAAAAGGCTGAAATTGAAAAAACCGGCCTCCACGGATTACTTGCCGTAAACAGGGGCAGCGAATACCCCGCCACCTTTACAATAATGGAATATATTCCAAATGGTCCGGTCCTGAAAAAAGTCGGCCTGGTTGGAAAAGGCGTTACGTTTGATAGTGGCGGCTTGTCTATCAAGCCCTCTGCCAATATGCACTTTATGAAAAGTGATATGGGGGGAGCCGCAGCCGTTTTTGGCACCCTGGAGATGGCAGCCAAACTGAAACTTCCCATCCACCTGATCGGTATTGTTCCGGCTACGGATAACTCAGTTGATGCACTGTCTGTAAAGCCGAGTGATATTATATCCTCCTATAGCGGCAAATCGATTGAAATTATTGATACCGATGCAGAAGGTCGCCTAATCCTGGCTGATGGATTGTCCTACATGGTGCAAAATTATCAACCAGAAATCCTAATTGATCTGGCCACCCTTACCGGCAGCGTGATCCGCTCCTTGGGTTATGTGGCAGGCGGCTTATTTAGCAATAACGAAGAACTGAGCAAAGACCTGATTTCAGCTGGTCAGCGATCCGGTGAACGACTATGGCCTTTCCCGATCTGGGAAGAATATGGCGAAATGATTCGCTCGGATATGGCTGATGTAAAAAATTTTAGTGGCAAACCAATGGCCGGAGCTATTACTGCAGCTAAATTTCTGGAGCACTTTATTCACGATCATACCTGCTGGGCGCACCTGGACATTGCAGGCGTTGCCATGTCAGATACAGAATTTAGTATGCAAAAAAGTGCCACCGCATTTGGCGTTCGGCTATTGATCGACTTCCTGGAAAATCTGGATTAGATCTTGCAATCTTAAAAAACCCAATTAGTCGGAATAGCGTATTTACCTAAAATTTCGTTCCATGACTTTTCTTTGCATTTCCTGCTTCCTAAAGGGAGAAGACTTTCTGAAAGCCTGTAAAGCAGCCGGCAACCGGGTGTTTTTACTAACCAAAAGCTCGTTAAAAGACGCGGCCTGGCCACGAGAATCCATCGATGAGTTCTTTTACATGGATTCTGACAAAAACACGCCTGAGAATTTTGAAAACCTGGCGATGGGCATGGGCAACCTGATGCGCCAAAACCAGATAGATCGCATCGTCGCACTCGACGATTTTGACGTCGAAAAAGCAGCTTTCCTTAGAGAAGAATTTCGGATTCCAGGCATGGGACAAACCACTGCCCGTTATTTCCGCGACAAGTTGGCTATGCGTATCAAAGCGGCCGATGCAGGCATACCTGTGCCCGGATTTAGTGCCTTGTTTACGGATGAAGCAATCAATCATTTCCATGCCACGGTGCCAGCGCCATGGGTGATCAAACCACGTGGCGAAGCTTCTGCAACCGGAATCACCAAGGTGCATTCAGCAGAAGAAAGCTGGGCAGCAATCCACAAATTAGGTGATGTACGGCACCATTATTTGATCGAGCAATTTAAACCCGGAGACGTATATCATTCAGACGCCCTTTGCCAGGACGGTAAAGTTACCTTTTGCCGGACATCCAAATATTTGAACACTCCGATGGAAGTGGCACATGGGGGTGGTATTTTTAGATCGCAAACAGTGCCTTTCGGCGGAGAAGAAGACAAAGCGCTCAAGGCATTGACCCAAAAAGTTATGACTGCTTTTGGAATGCAGTTTAGTGCTTCTCATACCGAATATATCCGGGCAGAAGATGGCAATTACTATTTCCTGGAGACCTCCTCCAGAGTTGGTGGCGCCCATCTGGCCGAATTAGTTGAATTTTCCTCCGGAATAAACCTATGGGCTGAATGGGCCAGATTGGAGAGTGCTATTTCTGAAGGCAAAAAATATACCTTTCCAAAACCAGTCAATAAACCCGCTGGCATCCTGGTCTCGTTATCCAGGCATCAATGGCCGGATATGACCGTATTTAATGATCCGGAAGTCGTGTGGAAAATCAATAAAGAATACCACGTAGGCATGATTGTTTCCGCCGATACGCGCGAACGCGTTTCGGAATTATTGGATAAATATGCCCAAATTGTTGCCCGGGATTTTCATGCCAGTGCCCCGCTGCCAGACAGATCTACGAGTTGAGGAGTGGGTCCTGTGGTTCTGTGCCCTGATGGCTATCGGGGCAAACTCAAACTACCTCATCGACTAATCAATACCTTTTGGGTAAAAGTCGATTGGGAACCGATCAACTGCAATATATAAACACCAGCCGGATAAGAAGCTGAGTCTAAGGTCAACTGTTGTGCGAAGGCATTTATTTGTCCGCTTGCCATCAAGCGACCCTGCCGATCAAAAAGCTGATACTGATTTACATCCGACAGGCCTGGCCAGCGAATTTCTACGGAAGCATCTGCCGGTTGTGGGGAAACCTGGATTTCGGCCTTTTTAAATTCTTCGACTGCAGAAACAGTCGTACAACTCAAATCCAATAATTTGATCCATAACTGGTTGTCGAAGGAGGAGGCTGCTGCCACCGGGTCTCCTGCTGAATCTCCTTGACGGATAACAACCATATCCATACTCGGCACTACATAGATCTTTTGGTCATTGAGCCCTAAGGCGGCGAATAGATCTTCTGGAGCGTCGGGAAATATAGGCCCCGGAAAAACCAGCTGCAACCCAGGGAGCATAAAGCTTTCTTTTCCATTGAGCCACCATAAATAGCCGTAAGACTTATTTAAGCTCTGGGACGTATTTGTCATCTGATCAAAATAATTCTGATCATACATGAGCGTATCCGTATCCCAAACCCCTCTATTTAGTGTGAGTAAACCAAAGCGGGCAGCATCTCTTGCCTTCCCCCAGCAAACATGATCCAGCCAGAACAGGGCACTTCCGATTCGCTGATTGAGGAAACCAGCTGTAACCTGGTTAATGGTATTACCACTTACTTCGGCCAACAGGTCCTGTGTCAGTCGGTAAGGTGCATTGTGGTAGGCCCAGCGTGTTCCGGCATCCGCAAGATACACCAGGCATTCCGGGTCCAGGCAATTAGAGGGATCCAGCACACCGGGGATTTCCACTTCGTCATCGAGTCCGCTGGTCATGGTGATCTGGTTCCAGACCGTAATGAGCTCTTCTTTCTCGGGTGGACAATCAGTCCAGCCAGCTCCCAGGTAAGTTGAAGTAGGATCTTCGATATCTAAAAGTCCTTGTTCCTGAGCCATTCCGATCATAAAGCCCATCACACTTTTTCCGGCGGAAGCCAAATACCAAAAAGAGGTTTCTGATGCATTTCCGAAATAGTATTCCAACACGATTCGACCTTCATGTAAGACGATAAAAGATCTGGTTTGTTTTTCCTCTAAAAAGGCATGCAGGCTATCCAGCTTTTCCGGACACCAACCTAAATCAGCAGGAGATTTACTCTCCCAGTCGCTCCCGGAAAGTGGGGGAAAATAGTATTCCGATTGGGCGGATATGGAAACTGAAAGGAGGAAAAAAAGGAAAAAGGGAAGTAATAATTTCATCATGTAGCCTTTGACTACAAATATACCGGAAGGATTAAGTCAAAACAAAAAAAGCGGTAAAAGGATGGAGGCGACTCCTACCCTTTTACCGCTAAGAGAATATGTTGAAAGAATTTAGATAGCTTTTTGCAGATCTGCCAACAGGTCATCTACATCCTCCACACCAACACTCAATCGGATCAGCGAATCGGTAAGTCCAACTTTCAGGCGTTCCGATTTGGGTATAGATGCGTGTGTCATACTTGCCGGATGGCCAATCAGGGATTCTACTCCGCCGAGTGATTCTGCAAGCGTAAAGAGGTGTGTACTACTTAATATTCGGTTGGCCTCTTCCAGGCTGTCATTGGCCAGATCAAAAGAGACCATGGCACCAAAGCCACGCATTTGGGATTTTGCGATCGCATGATTTGGGTGGTTTTCAAATCCCGGCCAATACACTTTTCCTACTTTGGGATGCCCGAGCAGGAATGCAGCAATTTTAGCGGCATTTTCACAAGCGCGCTGTACACGCAGGTGCAGGGTTTTGATTCCACGAAGTACCAAAAAACAATCCTGGGGGCCAGGTACTGCACCTACGGCATTCTGAAGGAAGTATATGGATTCAGCCAGTTTTTCGTCTTTAACTACTACAGCCCCCATAACAACATCCGAGTGACCGCCCAGGTATTTAGTTGCAGAATGCAGGACAAGATCAGCGCCCAAATCAAGTGGTGTCTGTAGGTAGGGAGATGCAAAGGTATTATCCACGCAAACCAAGGCACCCGATCCTTTAACCAAGGCACAAACAGCCTGAATATCCACGATGCTTAACATCGGATTAGTAGGCGTTTCTATCCAAACTATCTTAGTATTTTCATTTAAGCTTTTTTGCACATTGGCCGGGTCTGTCATATCGACAAAGTGGCCTTTAATGCCATAGCGTTCGTGTACTTTGGTGATCTGCCGATAAGAACCTCCATACAAGTCATTGGAGGCAATAATTTCATCGCCCGGATTCAACAAACGCATGACAGCATCCATGGCTGCTAATCCGCTGGAGAAACAAATACCATGTGTACCATTTTCCAGTGCTGCCAGATTTGCTTCCAGCACAGAACGGGTTGGGTTTTGGGTACGAGCATATTCGTAACCTTTATGTTTACCCGGAGCTTCCTGTGCATAAGTGGAAGTCTGGTAAATAGGTGTCATTACTGCACCTGTTTGAGGATCCGGATGGATGCCGGCATGAATTACTTTGGTTCCGAATTTCATAGTTCTATTTGCGTTTGAGAGCCTGATAAATTGCTGCTTTCACATCTGCTACACCAAGTCCATATTTATCTAAAAGGTCTATAGGGGTTCCGCTTTCGCCGAATGAATCATTTACGGCCACCATTTCAAGTGGTGTCGGATAATGCATACCGAGTACTTCGGCTATACTGCTTCCCAGACCGCCAAGACGCTGGTGCTCTTCAGCTGTAACAGCACATCCTGTTTTCCGAACCGATTCCAAAATAGCCTCCTCATCGAGTGGCTTGATGGTATGTATGTTGATCAATTCGACACTTATTCCTTCTTTTTCAAGTTCGCGAGCGGCTTCTATTGCGTGCCACATGAGGTGACCGGTTGCAAAGACACTTACATCGGTACCCTCATTTAACTTGAGTGCTTTTCCGATTTCAAATGGCAAATCTTCGGGAATAAAAACAGGCCAGCTGGGTCGTCCAAAACGGAGATAAACCGGTCCATCGTATTCAGCGATTGCAATTGTTGCAGCTTTTGTCTGATTGTAATCACAGGGATTGATTACTGTCATCCCGGGGAGCATCTTCATCATGCCAATGTCTTCCAGAATCTGGTGTGTTGCACCATCCTCTCCCAGCGTCAAACCGGCATGAGATGCGCAGATTTTGACATTTTTATCCGAATAGGCAATAGACTGTCGGATTTGATCATAGACCCGTCCTGTTGAAAAATTTGCGAAGGTACCGGTATAAGGGATTTTACCCCCGATGGCCAGACCCGCTGCCAGCCCCATCATATTGGCTTCTGATATTCCAACCTGAATAAATCGATCCGGAAAGGTATCAATAAAGGCATCCATTTTCAGGGAGCCAACCAGGTCCGCACATAAGGCAACCACATTGGGGTTATTCTTCCCGGCTTCCAATAATCCAGCTCCGAATCCGTCACGAGTGGCTTTTTTTTCTGTTGCTATGAGTTGGTCAAGCATACACTTAATTGTTTATGGGATTATTGAGCAGGATAAGGGTAATCACCCAGGGTTTCTTCTAATTGGGATAATGCATTTTCGGTTTGCGCTGCATTTGGAGCTACACCATGCCATTTATGAGTTCCCATCATAAAATCAACCGGGTATCCCATCGCCGTTTTCATCAGGATAACAATTGGCTTGCCATTTCCGGTCATGCCTTTTGCCTTTTCCAGGGTTTCGACCACATCGGCCATGTCATTGCCATTCATATGCAAAACCTCCCACCCAAATGCTTTCCACTTACCGGGAAGATCCCCCAGGGATAGCACTTCATCATTCGTTCCATCAATCTGCACGCCATTCCAGTCAACGGTAGCAATCAGATTATCAATCCGATTGTGCGCAGCAAACATAATAGCTTCCCAAACCTGGCCTTCCTGTAATTCGCCATCTCCTGTTAAACAATAGACCAGTTTATCGTCTCCATCCAAACGTTTGCTGAGCGCTGCACCACAAGCAACACTTAAGCCCTGGCCTAAAGAGCCGGATGCAACCCGGATACCCGGCAGTCCTTCATGAGTAGCCGGATGGCCCTGGAGTCTGCTGTTGAGCTTCCGAAAGGTTGCCAATTCCTCTATTGGGAAATACCCGCTTCTGGCAAGCACACTATAAAAAACGGGCGAGATATGTCCGTTTGACAAAAAGAACAGATCCTCTCCTTTTCCTTCCATATGAAAGGCAGGATCATGGTGCAGGACATGAAAATACAGTGCCGTCATAAAATCTGTGCAGCCCAGTGATCCGCCCGGATGGCCGGAGGCTGCATAATGGGTTTGACGCACAATATCCCGGCGAACCTGAGAGGCTATCCGTCGTAGTTCTTGAATATCTGCCATAAAAAAGCGGGTAAAGAGTTGAATGATCCAAAATTCAGGGCAAAAGTAGGAAATTCTGCTGGAGAATCAGTTCTTATCTAGTGCTGAACCAGGGTTCACTTCAAAAAAAAGAGGCAATTTAGGAGTGACCCTAAATTGCCTCTTAGAAGTTTATTCAATCAGTCCTAAAAGGGTGATTAATTTACTAAGTCAGATAGCTCTTTACCTGGTTTGAACTTCACTACATTACGAGCAGCGATTTTAATAGTTTCACCAGATTGTGGATTACGACCTGTCCGTGCCTCCCGATGAGTAACAGAGAAGGTACCGAATCCGATAAGAGTCGCTTTGTCACCACTTTTCAGTGTGTCGCCAATAGCCTCCAAAACAGAGTTAACTGCTGTGGTAGCTTGAGCTTTAGAAATGTTTGCAGATTCTGCTACCTTGTTTACAAGATCACCTTTATTCATTACGAGAAATTTTGGAATTAATTAAATCGGCGGCTAAGTTATAAGCCTCCTTTTTCATAACCAAGTATTATTCAAAAAAAACAGGCAAAAGCCCTTATTTTATAGGCACTTTGAGCGTTTGTCCTTCATTTAGCACATACCGCAAACCAAGAAGCCAAAAAGCAATGATCAAATTTTAATTATGTATAACCTGCTGGTTTGAACGGTAATAGATAATGATCCTTAAACCTTAACGTAAGCATAAAACCGCTTTGCACCCTACTAAATCCCCAAATGGAGCGTTAATAAGCATAGCCAAAAGAAATTCTTATTTTTATCCGTTTTTTGGTCCGTTTTAATCAAAAGTCTTCGAAAAAGCTCAATTACTACTATGAAAAAGATTCTCATCGGCAGCTGTTTCCTCTTCTTTCTGGCTCTAACTACTCCTTCCTGTAGCCCAAAATATGGCTGTGAAATCAATGATACGCATGGTAGTAGCATGGATAATGCCAAAGGAGGAAACACCAACCTCTTCCCAAAACACATGCGGAAGAAACGCGGATAAGCAAGGTGCTCTTATTTCAGATCCAGAGAATCTGTTAATCCCTGCCCCAGGAGGTTGAAAATGGTAACCATTAGGAATATGGCTACTCCGGGCAGAACAGCCAGCCACCAGGCTGTAAAATTGCGACGAGCCATATTGAGCATCGATCCCCAGGTTACGTCTTGCGCACTCAGACCAATTCCCAAAAAAGACAAAGAGGCTTCAATTAAGATTGCAGCAGCAATTCCAAAGGCTATGGTGATCAATACAGGTCCCAGCGCATTGGGCAACGCATGACGAATCAGGATACGCCTCCTCGGGAACCCCATAACACGCGCAGCATCTATATATTCCCTTTCGCGAATTCGAAGCAACTCCGCCCGTACGAATTGTGCGATGGAGGTCCAACGGATCAATCCAATAAGCACCATAATGTAGAAAATATTTGGCCGCCGAATTATCGCAGCTACGGATAAAAGCAACAGGAGCGCCGGTATAGATTGTATTATTTCAATCAATCGAACAACCAACAGGTCTATCGGAAAGACAATCCTTCGCCGAAAGGCAGGAACCAATTCCAATAATCTGCTCAGACCATACCCAATTGTAATTACAATCGCCCAAATACCCAAACTAAGTAGTAAGGTGCTCAGTAAATGCCCCTCCAGCGAAGCCTGTTGGATTTTTCCGCTGCGACTGCTAAATGCCCAAAAAAGGCCTAAAAAACCAAAGAGGAGCACTAATACAATCCGAATCCAGGGTAATTTTAGTTCTCGATCACCAAAAAATCCGGCCAGACTACCCAGAAAAATACCGATCAACGTTGCGATCCCCATGGATAACAACCCAACCAGGATAGCAATCCGGGCACCAGCCACCATACCAGCAGCTACATCCCGCCCAAGTTCATCGGTACCTAAAACATGCCGAAATCTCGGAGCCGGCAACCGTTGGTCACCAACCGGAGAACTAAACGAGTTTCGAAAATCAATTGTCGTCGAAGAATACGGAATCGGCGCAAAAACGACCTTTTCATACTCGAGTGTGCGCCAGTCATCAACCCGTAGAAAAGGCTCTTTCCAATCCGATAGCCCCAGTTTTACACCATAAGACCGAAATATTGGAAAAGAGGTTTCTCCATTAATTTGGCAGAATATGGGTTTTTCATTCGCAATGAAATCACCAAAAAGTGCTAAAAAGAGAAAAAAGTATAGTATCCGCAAAGACCAGCGTACGGATCGTTGAGACCGAAATTTTGTCCATATAATCTTAACCGGACTTGCCTCTACCTGTTCTTTAAGATCAACCATTAGCCTCCGATTTTAAGTCATTTGCAAATCGAACATTCGGGTCAACCCAGGCATACAGCAGGTCAGCTACTAAAACTCCGACAAGGGTCAAAAAGGCTCCCAGCATTAATCCGGCAAAAAGAACGGACCAATCATTCGAGAAAATGGATTCAAACATCAGCTGCCCCATTCCGGGAATTGCAAAAATGACTTCAATTATGACGGAACCGGCAATAGCGCCGGGAATAATAGAGGCAAAAATGGTGATCATCGGAAATAGGGCATTCCGAAATGCATGTTTCCAGATAACATTATTTTCGGGCAACCCCTTCGCACGTGCAGTACGGATATAATCTTTTCGGATCGTTCCCAGCATCCCGCCACGCATCTGCCGCGTGATAAAGGCCAACATTCCATAAGTCTGGCAAAAAACAGGCAGGATCAAATGGCCACCACGTTCCCAAAATCTACTCCAGAATGGATCATCTGGTGAAATATCTCCCAAACCAATAGACGGAAAAATATCCATCCAGGCCCCGTAATACCCCGTAGTGAAAAATACCATCAGGATAGTAGCGATCCAAAACCGGGGCAAGGAAAAAAGCATAAAGAAAAAGCCACTACTGAAACGATCAAAACGCCCGTTGGCTTTCAGGGCAGCCCGCACACCAACCGGAATGGCAATCAGAAAGGCAAAGAAGAAAGACAAGCCATTCAATAAAAGTGTCCAGAATAGCGCTTTACCCATTTTTCTGGATACGGGTTGGTGATCTTTTACAGATGTCCCAAAATCCAGTCTGATAAAGCGACTAAACCAGGCATGGTATCTATTGTCGAACCCATGCCACACAAATTTCGGGATATACATAGCCCAGGAATCCGGGGTGTCGGGCATATCATTTAACGAACTGCGCAATTTCTGCACTTCCGCTTTAAGCGGATAAGCCGGATCGAAACCAGCAACCAATGCTTCCATGGAAGTAATCTCCCGATCTATCCGTAGCAAATCGGAAGTTAGCTGCAAACTCGTATAAATATTATTCAGATCAATTTGCACCTGTTTATCCACCGAGTCAGGTAACTGGTTTAGGGAAGTCTCCAAATTCCATAAGCTGTGTTCGTAGGACGCTACAGGAGGCCAGGCACCTGTTTTCCGAACAAGGCCGAGTACTCTTTTTTCCCGCTGTGGCCTGACAAAGTGATAGAGGGTATCAGGATAGGCTGCAGGATGGATGCTAAAATAAAATGGAGCCTTATCATAGCCATACAATCGGGCGCATCGATCATACTCCAATCGAGACAATCCTTCTCCGCAGAGGTCTTCCACACGATCGCCCGGAGCCTGCTCACTTAACCAGAAGGTAATCATGGAGATGATCACCAAAACCGGAAGAAAAATCAAAATCCGCCTTAGCACATATCGCCCCATGGTACTGCGTTCAGCGCATTATTTTAATTCGTAAGCCCGGGGAAAATATCCCGGACGCACAGCGGAAGTAAAGGAATCCCATCGTTTATGCACCATCACCCTGCCCTGAGGCGCGAGCAGGAAGATAACAGGTTGCTCATCGTATATAATTTCCTGGAGTTCCCGATACAAGGCATCGCGTTTAGGTTTATCCAAAGTGACGCGGATATCTTCCAGGATTTGATCAGAACGCGCATTGCCAAACCCCATTCGATTAAACCCAGTTGGGGTATCGCTGCTGGTATGCCAAATTTGATAAAGATCGTCCAGGATTGGCTGAGCGCCGAGGCCGGCACCTGCCAACAGGTAATTCCGGTTATTCATTTCGTCTTTCCAGGTTTGGAAATCTTTTGTAACCAATTGCACTTCAACGCCAACTTTTCGTGCATTTTCGATAAAGAGTAAGGCTATGTTTTGAGAAGCGGGTGTTTGTGTCGTCAAATATTCGATGCGCATTTCAACAAGTTCTCCGTTGATCTCTTTATCTACCACTCCATTTCCGTTGCTATCAATCCAGCCTGCTTCGGTCAGCAATTCGGACGCTTTTTGAGTATTGAAATCAATGGGTTTCAGGTCGCGGTTGTAATAATCTTTTGAAGGATGAATTGGACCAATAATACGTTCGCCCAGTCCAAAGAACAGCGTTTCAATGATCTCGTCGAGATTCATAAGATGAGCGAATGCCCGGCGTACCCGTTTATCATTCAGCCGTTCATCCTTGGTATTAATATAAGTCAGGTAAAACATCATTTGAGTTGGGGTATAAAACTCATAAATGTTTTGCATCTGCTCCTCTTGCCGCATACTCGAAAAGTCTTTCGAATCCAATAAGGGCACAATATCAAATGACTCGGAGCGGGTAAGCGTAGCTGCTGCGACCACATCCGGCACCGGCTTGTAAATTATTTTATCGGGTATGGCTTTCAGTCCGGAATATTGATCGCTGAGCGCATCGCCCCACCAGTCTGCTTTTTTCTCTAAAACCAGACGTTGACCGGATTCCCATTCTACTACCTTATAGGCTCCGCTTCCGCGAAGGAACTCAATATCCCGATTGTATTTATCACTGGAAAAAAGATCTGCAAAAGCAATCATATCCGGATCGCTTTCCAGTAGTGCTGTTTTGGCTGTATCAACCAGGTCAACTATACTGACCTTAGACATTAGCCCTTCCGGATCAAATAAATGTGCGGGCATGACCGGAGCTGCTCCAACGAGTACCTCCTCGGCGAGGATGTACTTTTCCTTCATGTAAACCGAAAACTTTTTGGGATTTTCCGGATCTACCTGAACATCGGCAAGCGATTCAAAATAGGGTCGTGTCTGCTGCGCAGGAACCACCGGATTCATAATCGTTTTTATAGTAAAGGCATAATCATAACCGGTAATGGGTTTCCCATCATCCCAAACGGCCTCATCCAGGATATCAAAGTGGTAAATCGTTCCGCCTTCAAGCGGCCCGCTAGTTATCTCTTCCACAACGGGAGCTGCTTTGATCAGAACGGGAGAAAGCATCATGGTTTTAGGATCAATCTCCATCAGATATTGAAACAAATCTCCGATTACCTGAGCAGAATAGCGGTCAAAAACCATTAAGACAGGGTTTATCCCGGCAGGTTCGCTTTCCAGGCGGATGATCTGCTCATTCCCTGTGCGTTTCCAATCCGTTTTCGGTTCTTCTTTACAAGCCGTAAACAGCAGGGTTCCCAAAACGAGAAAAAGGGTAAATATTCGGGTAATTTTAGCTGGAACAGTGGTCATGTGATTATCTTTTTCCAAAGGAGTTTGGAGTATGAAATACCCCAAAAGTGTTTTAACTTAATATGAAAATCCAAGTTAGGCTTATTTCAAGAGATGTGAAAATTTAGAAGCTACTTGGTCGGGCTAAACCTTTCTAATAACCGCTTGTTTGATCGGTATAAACACGCAACCAAAAATATGAAAAAAGTTCTGATAGGGGGTGGCACCGGATTAGTTGGCCATTTTTTAAGCCAATTACTTCGAGATGCCGGATATGAGGTACGCTTGTTAAGTAGAAGCAATCACCCTGATAAATCCAATGTATTTCAGTGGGATCTGAAGAAAGGGATTATCGATTCGGCCGCTTTCCGCGAATTAGATTATGTCATCAATCTGGCGGGAGCCGGAATAGCAGATAAACGTTGGACAGCTGAACGAAAAAAACTGATTATTGACAGTCGGGTCCTGACTACAAATTTACTCTTGAAATACATCCGGGAAGAAGGAGCATCTGTAAAAGCTTTTGTTTCTGCCTCCGCCATTGGCTATTACGGCGATTCCGGAGAAACCGAAGTCTCTGAAACAAGCGGACCGGGCACGGGTTTTTTAGCTGAAAGTACCCAAGCCTGGGAGGATGCCATCTTTCAGGATCAACAAACTATCCGGACGGCAGCTATTCGTATTGGCATAGTTTCATCTACAAATGGTGGTGCATTGGCGAAGCTCATCCTTCCTGCCCGTTTTGGCCTCGCCACCTATTTCGGCGATGGGCAACAGTGGTTTTCCTGGATTCATATTCAGGATCTATGCCGCATGTTTCTGCACCTGCTGGAACAAGAATCCCTTTCGGGGTCATTTAATGGCGTTGCCCCCAATCCGGTGCGCATGAAATCCCTTGTTGCAGGCATACGAGAAGCAGTAGGCATCCCGGGGTTAATGCTCCCCATACCTGAATTTCTCATGCGGATTCCGATGGGAGAAATGGCGGATGTGTTATTTACGAGCGCCCGTGTTAGTTCCAAAAAGGTCGAGGACACCGGATTTAACTTTGCGTTTCCAGCCCTCCAACCTGCGCTGAAGGACATCCTCCAGCGCCGCATATAAGAGCTTCTAAGACTTAAACACCTCTACATTCCGGGTTTCCACCACCAAATCTGTGAATTTTCCTTTAAACCGGGTAGCCTTCACGATGTGATTGTCAATCCAGTGGTAGTTTCCGCCACGCGGTTTTCCCATCAACAGAGCCTGGTATTTAAAGCCATTCTTTTTTAGCCAGGCTTCCGTTACTTCCCGATGATCTTCAGTTCGGGAAGTAAAAAAGGTAATAAAGTGACCTTCTTCAAACCACTTGTTGACCATCTGAAGTGCATCGGGATAAGCAAGTGCGGTCCCCATCCTTTCCGGTTCTTCATTTGGAATATCATCACAAATGGTTCCATCGATATCGATGAGAAAATTTTTCACATCTTCCGGAAGCACGGGACTAACAGCTTCTCCTTTCTCATTGAAAGCCTGGTTTAGGCTATTTATTGGATTCATGTAACTCGTTATTCTTTCAGTATTCAGACGGCAACATACCAGTCCGTTTTTTTTCAAACGTTCTAATCCCCAAATATGATCTAACGGGAGTCATTTTGGGACAGTCGGATAATTAAAGTTGGTTAATTTGGTTAGAGCTGGAACGAATTGAATACCTGTTTTCAGTACAAAGCTAATTAAAATTCAAGTATTCTGTGGGATCCAGAGGTTGCCCAAGATACCAAAGTTCGAAATGCAGGTGCGGGCCGTCTGTAAGCGTCCCTGTATTTCCGATAATAGCCAGAGCCTCTCCTGCTTTCACAAAGTCGCCTGTCTTTTTGAGCAATGCCGAATTGTGCTTATAAAAGGTAATGAGGTTATTATTATGCTGGATCCCGATGGTAAACCCGGTTTCCAGGGTCCAGTCAGAAGTAATTACCCAACCATCGAGGGCTGCTTTAATTGGTGTATTTCGGGGCGCAAGAATATCAACTCCATAATGTTTTTTCTCCGGCATGAAGCCGGCACTAATCTCTCCTGTCAGCGGCGCCGTAAAGTAAAGCTGTGCCGGATCAAGGCTTTTTTCGGAGAATTCACCACTTCGACTCCGCATAGCAACTTCTTCAAGTTTAACTTCCTGCCGAATTTCTTCTTCTTCTTTTATCGGATCAATAATCAGCGCACTATCTCCCGGTGTGTAAACATTCTCCGGAATCTCCTCTGCCGTCTCCACATCACCGACAAGCATTTTGCGCAGGTTATCGATATAGGTGTCCCGCGCAGCCAATTGGGCACTCAGATCGTCTATTTCCTCATTAATCGCTACCATTTCCGGGAGCGACTCTACATCTGCATACCCCGGGATATAACGCTTCAGGGGAGTGAAAATAATCAGGCTAATAACAATCAGTGCTACGATAACCATCAGAAAACTAACGGCTACATATACGTTTAGCAAACTCAGGCGGTATGACCCAACTTCTTCAAAGGTATCGTTGTTCATCACTACCAGTCGGTAGGTATGTTGCAAGCGACTAAGAAGGCTCGTTTTTTTAGATTTTTCTTCTGACATGTTTCAATTTCTCGCACTCCCCCCGGGCAGCAATTCTGCAAACCTTGTCACTTCTTTGTTGTCCTTAAGGAATAAAATAAATTTGCTGTTTAACAGTTATACTCAGGATAAAAAACCTTTTGAGGCTTTTGCCAAATGGCGATCAACTGTTTAAGTAATTAGCTGTAATTTTGCCAGCCCAAGCAAATGATGAGGGCAAAATTCGTAAAACTTTGGCACTCAATGGATTTTTTAACGGAATTTATACCAGAAATCAATTTGAATTGGCAAGGCGGGTACATGAAGCCCCGCTAAACAATAATTGGTTTGATTCATACATTTCCTAAACACTATTGGTTTAGGCACAAAACTGGAAAAGTTTGAAAATACGGTCACTATCCATCTTAGCGCTGGCAGGTCTTTTGGTTTTGGTTTCGTGCAAAACGCAGAAGAAACGGGGAGATCTTGGCCCCATTAGTCAGTTTTATCACAATACAACCGCAGAGTTTAACGGCTATTTTAATGCGGATGTGCTGATTACTGAGAGCATGTTATCCCTGGATAACACCTATCAGGACAATTACAATAAAATCCTACCCGTCTATAAATATGCAGCGGTAGATAATCCAAGAGCTGCTGCCGGTCCGCTTGATCAGGCCATTGAAAAAGTTACGATTGTAGTATCTCTGCATCCGGAAAGTATCTGGACAGACGACTGTTATTTGCGCATGGGTCAGGCTCAATTTCTAAAACAGGATTTTGAAGCATCTGAGGAGACCTTTGAGTATTTGCTGGCTGAGTTCAATCCGGCTACCATGGCAAGCAAAAAGACCTCCGGCAAATCGACCAAGAAGAAAAAGTCAACTCGGGCTAAATCGTCCAAAAAGAAAAAACTGCCCCGGGCTAAAAAGAAGAAAAAGAAAAAGCGCCGGAAAAAGTCCAGCCGAAAAAAAAGTACCAGCACACCGCGCAATACTGATTCTGATACCATAAAGGAAGAAGAAGTAAGCGAAACGGAACCAACTGATGATGATAAGATCGGAATGATCTCTCTTGGACTTACACAGGCCAATTATGATGATGTAGGCAATGGGGAAAATTACGGTCTCAAGCACCGGCCCGCACACCAGGAAGGCATGTTGTGGCTGGCACGCACCTATATTGAAAGAGGGGATTATCCGGCGGCAGAGCGCCTTATGGGGCAGCTTGATCGCAGTCCGAATACTTTTGAAGATGTACGGAGGGATCTGGCTGCCGTGCAAGCACATTATTATATCAAAAGAAAATCTTACGATCAGGCCGTAGAACACCTGGAGCGGGCGATTGAACTCGAAAAAGACCATTTAAAGCAAGCTCGTTATTCCTTTATCATTGCACAAATCCACCAACGTCAGGGGCGCATGGCCCAGGCATATGATTCCTATGAACGCGTATTAAAGTTCAAACCGGAGTATGAGATGGCTTTCAGTGCTGAATTGAATACCATAAGAAGCTCCTGGGCAAACGGATTTACAACTGCAGATGATGCACGTCAGGAGTTGGAGAAAATGACCAAGGATATAAAAAATGTAGAATACCTCGACCGTATTTATTTTATCCTTGCTACCATTGACTTGAAGGAAGGTAATAAGGATATGGCTATTGCAGACCTCCGTAAAGCCTTGGATAATAGTCAGGGATCTGGTTCACAGAAGGCAGATGCCTATCTGATGTTAGGAGACCTCTTCTTTGAGAGTGGAGATTATGTTGAAGCGAAAAACTATTATGATAGTACCATTACCGTATTGCCACAAAAAGATGAGGAATACCCACGGGTAAAGAAACTGGCAGACAATTTGACTGACATTGCTGCAAATCTGGAAATCATCGCGTTGCAAGACAGCTTGCTGGCCATCAGTACGATGACAGAGGAGGAAATGCGTGCCTTTGCTTTTGAAATTCGGAAAAAAGAAAATGAAGCCCGTCGCGATGCTCTTCTGAAACAAAAAGAAAACACGGACCCACGTCGCCCTGTTGGCGTACCCGTATCGCGTGCTTCGGCTGGTACCGAAAGTACCTTTTTTGCCTACAATGACCGTACGCTAAAACGGGGCGAACGCGATTTTGAGCGCAACTGGGGAAATCGTCCACTGGTTGATAACTGGCGCCGTTCCTCGGATATTTCTAATACGGACCTTCTCGATCAGCAGGAAGAGCTCGAAATTGTGGCTGCCGTTATCACGGATGAAGACATTGAAAAAGTACTAGCCAATGTCCCTCGTACAGAGGCTGATATTCGCCTGGCCAACAGAAAAGTTGAGGGTGCACTATTTGCTTTAGGACGCTTATATAGAGACAGGTTGGAAAACAATGAAAAATCGATCGAGGCTTTAAATGTGATGCTAAGTCGATATCCGGAATCAGATCAGCGGGTTGAAGCCTGGTATTACCTCTATCTCGCACATACAAGCCTGGGGCATCAGGCTGAAGCCCAGAAGTATTATAACATGATCATTGATAATGATCCGAATTCCTTATTCGCGCTAATTCTGACCGATCCCGAATATGCTAATAAGGCGATGGACAAAGAGAGCAGGCTAAACCAGGCTTACGATCAGGTATATGAAACCTTTTCTGCGGGAAATTATACGGAGGCAAGCCAGTTGATGCAGGCTGCCCGTAATGAATTTGGAACAAATAATACTTTACAAGCCCGATTCGCACTGCTGGAAGCCATGATTACGGGTAATAAAGAAGGGAAAGAGGCCTATGTAGATGCTTTAAAAGATGTTATCGCCCGTTACCCGAGTAGTCCCGAAGAAACCCGTGCTAAAGAAATTTTGCGTTTACTGGGGGCTTCTGTTGCCTCCGGTCCGGGTCGCAGCGAGGTAAATCCTTCTGATCTGACCGGCGAAGAAGACGCCGTATTTGAAGTGGAACTGGATCCAACAGCGATGCACTATGTCATCATTGTTTTTGACAGTCAGATTGATCTGGCGCAGGCTAAAGTCAAAGTATCTGATTTTAACAAACAGTTTTATAATGTTGACCGGCTCAAGGTAGCTAATATGTATCTGGGTGACGCAGAGGCTCGGATTCCGGTTATTGTTATTCGTCGATTCAATGGTGCGACAAAAGCCATGGAGTTTTACAATACGGTCCAGCAGAATGTTGAGCAATTTTTGGGAAAGGACTTCAATTACCAGGTGTATCCAATCTCCCAAACCAATTACCGAAATGTACTTCGCTCCAAATCGGTTGAAGGATATGATCCTTTTTTCCGGGCCAATTATTTAAACTAAGAAGGATACGTTCAATCATAAAATAAAAAAGCCGGTACAGCGCAATGCTGACCGGCTTTTTTTATGCTTTGAAAGAAATTCCTTATTCAGAAACTACTTCAAATTTCACTTTGATTTCCACCTCCGGGTGAAGCTTCAATTCTGCTTCGTAGTCACCGAGGTTTTTAACTTCGTCAGGCATAATAACCTTCCGACGCTCCACTTCAAGACCAAATTGCTCTTTAAGAGCATTTACGATTTGAACGTTGGTTACGCTTCCGAAAATTTTGCCACTGGTGCCAGATTTAGCTCCAATTTTAAGAACTGCATCAGCGAGTTTTGTTGCCATATCCTGATAGATACCCAGGTTGGCTTTCGTTTTTGCAGCCTCACGACGTTTATAGTCTTCCAGGCGCTTCATATTAGCACCGTTAGCAATAATTGCAATTCCTTGTGGGATAAGGTAATTCCGGCCAAACCCGTTTTTTACCTTGACAATTTCAAACTTGCCACCCACCTTCTCGACATCTTCCAACAAGATGATTTCCATGGTTGATTCTTTTTAGGATGAATGGTTCGGTTTACTTTAAAAGGTCTGTGACGTAAGGCATCATAGCCAAGTGTCGGGACCGTTTTACTGCAGTAGCCACTTTTCGCTGGTATTTCAGCGAGTTGCCGGTAATCCGACGAGGCAATACCTTACCCTGTTCATTAACAAATTGAAGTAAAAAGTCAGGATCTTTGTAATCAATGTATTTGATTCCAAACTTGCGAAAGCGACAATATTTTTGGCGCTTCTGCCCAATATTAGGGTTACTTAGAAATTTTATATCATCACGAGATGCCATGATCGTACTTTTTTAAAATTAGAGAATAAGGTTATTCCTCTTCTTCAGCTTTAGGAGCTTCTGCCACAGGAGCTTCAACCTTTGCAGGAGCCTCCGCTTTTACAGGCGCTTCTTTTACAGGCGCTTCACTTTTAGGAGCTCTTTCCTTTTCCTGAGGACGAGCACTTTTACTGGCCTTTTTCTCTTTTTTCTTAACCGAGCCGATTTTTCCTTCGCGCTTGTCTTTGTTGTATTTCACACCAAATTTATCAAGACTTACTGTCAGGAAACGCATCACGCGCTCATCCCGATAAAGGGATAGCTCCAGATTTCCAATCAACTCACCGGTTTCGGATGAGAATTCGATGCAGTAGTAAACGCCTGAGGTCCGTTTGTTTATCGGATAGGCCAATTGCTGCAGCCCCATCTCATCCACATGTACGATCGTACAACCAACTTTGGTCAAATGATCTACATATGTCTGAGCTGTCGCTTTGATTTCATCGCCCGACAGCACCGGATCGACGATGAATGTTACTTCGTAATTTTTCATGAATCAGACATAAATTATTTAAAGAACAACTCGCTTTCTATTAAAGCGGACGCAAAGGTAAGGTTTTTCCTTGTTTTTCGGAAGAAATAGTTTGAATTTGAATTCAAGTTTTGTTATAAATATAAAAGTGGTAGTGCTAAATGAACAGCACTACCACTTTTTCCCTTTTTGAAAGGGGTACGTCTTATCCTCGAATAACGCTCACTGTCATATTTTCATCAAAGGAACCAATCAGGATAGGTGATTGCCTGTTTCCGGTATATTTGGTTACACTTTTATGTACGTAGTCAAAAAGCTCCTTCACCGAAATAATACCATTGCCATTTGAATCTGCCTCCCCTTTCAGTCCACGAATCAGAAAATGACTAAAGACTCCCTGCCGCAGCCCACTGCTTTCCAGCGATGTTTCTTCTGATTTTGACGACATTATCAGGGCTGTACCTGCTTCTGCCTGTGCCAGTGACTCATAGTATTTTCCAAGTACATTATCCAATTCACCGCTCTTCATGGCCAACAGGCTACCCGAGTGACAAGCATCGGCAATACATAGCTTATATTTAGCCGGGCTGTTTTCCAGTATCTGGGTAACCTCTTCATGTTCGAGTCTGTTATTGAAGCCATCAAAATCGATTGGAAGGAAAGCACCTTTCAGCCCGTGACCGGAATAGTATAACAAGACCAAATCATTCGGACCAGCCTGCATAAATACCTCATTCATAGTCTGAACAATATTATCATGCGTGGCGTCCTCATCAATCAAAATGCGAATTTGCTCATCTGCCAGTGCGCCTCCTTCCGGACTTTTCAAAAAAGCAAAAATCTTATAGGCATCATCATCCGTATAACGAAGCGTTGGCATATGGTTGTAGGATGATATACCGATCACTACAGCCCATACTTTCATTTGTTGTTTCTCCCGGTATTCTGCCAGATCCCGGGCACTGCTTACATCCTGGCTTGGTTTTTCCTCTCCAAGATAGTCTCCACCGGCCCAGTAGCCATCAACAAGGGTTCCATCCGAAAGTGTCAATTTTCCCTGTCCGTGGAAATTCCCTTCCTGCCATTGACCACTATAAATTTCGCCATTGGCAAACTGCATGATTCCCTGACCATGCGGTTGATTTGACCGAAAGGCGCCAACATATTTAGCCCCCTCATCTTTATAAATAAAGGTACCCCGGCCATTCGCACAATCTCCCTGAATACAGCCATATTCCTCCTGGGGTTGACCAATGTATTCACCATCTTTCCAGCGTCCAATTTGTTTATCCCCACTTGCCAGGTAAAGGGTTCCTTCTCCATGTCGGATTCCATTACGGAAATACCCTACATAACGATCTCCATTAATATCTGTAAAACTACCCTGGCCATGTGGCTGGCCATTCCGGAAGCTTCCCTCATATTTACTACCATCCGCGTAAGCGAGTGTTCCTGATTCTGATTCACAATCTCCGGATACACAACCTGTCTGGAGATCGGTTTCACTCGGAGCCAACTCCTTATCAGGAAACAGATTGGTTACTATATTACCCTGATCATCAATAGGCTGTCCTTTTTTCCAGCTACCGGTCCATTTTGTACCATCCGGAAAGGTTTTGGTGCCACGGCCATGCGGATAGCGGGTTTGCCACTGCCCCTGATATTTACTACCATCCGAATAATTACAAACCCCAATACCATGAATCTCCCCATCTTTAAACTCGCCAATATAAATAGCGCCACTTGGATAGATATAGATTCCTTTTCCATTACGGCAATCGCCTGAAACACAACCTACCTGCGCTTCCTCTTTTTCTTCAGCAGCGGGTTGGGCTGCAACAACTGCCGGACTTGGGGGATCAACCGGAGCAGAAGCTACAACAGTTGGTTCATCCTGAGGTTCTCCCCGCTCCCACTTACCTTTCCGTTGGCTGCCATCTGCAAAGGTCTTTATTCCATCACCCTGAGGATAGCCTTCCTCCCATTGACCCTGATATTTTGACCCATCAGAATAATAGCAGCTTCCAATACCATGAAGTTGGCCATTTTCAAACTGGCCAACATATTTTGCTCCACTTGGGAATATGAAAATGCCGGTACCATTTCGGCAATCGCCGGAAACACATTGCGCATCTGCCGATTGAAATGCCAAAAAAGTCAAAAGTGAAAAAAGAAGGATAATTCGTTTCATAATATCGTAAGGAATTTTTTCTGCCACCGGAAACGCTCCCGAAGATAGAAATATTTTATCTCGTTCAGTAAATGACCAAACGAGATAAAATTACCAGGAACTGTAACAATAGTATCAAAGCTCCGCAAATTAGTGGACTACCCCGTAAGTTGTAATATATTAAGCCTGTGTAGGTTTTGTACTGAGCATGGCACAAAAGCGGGCATAGCCATAGCTATATAAGCCTTTTTGTAACGAAGCACCGTGCAAAAAACACAAAGCTTGGGCATATGGAAATTTACGCGTTGGAACATTAGTGCCAGAGTATGGATACGGGCATACTTGGATCAAAACTACCCATTAGGGTTGGCGTTTGGGCATTTAGCGTATAGTTTCGTACCTGCTGATTTACGTAATCATAAATTTCCGTAATTACGACGATACCATTATGATCCATATCTGCATCTCCTTTTAACCCGCGAACCAGAAAATAGCTAAAAACCCCTGAGCGCAGCCCGCCATCTTCCAGCGAAAACTCCTCCCCGCGGGAAGACATGAGTAGTGCCATGCCTCCATCTGAAGCTTCGAAGGCAGAGTAATAGCGATTCAACATTTCCCGGACTGGTTCTTTCATAGCCAACAGTCCGCCTGAATGACAAGCATCTGCTAACACAATTTTATGTTTTGCCTGACTTTTTCCGAGCAGTTTAGTGATATCTTCGTGTCTAAGCAAATTATTATAGCCATCAAAATCGACAGGCAGAAAGGAACCCTCTACCCCATGGCCGGAAAAATAAAACAGCACGACGTCGTTCCGGTCAGCACGCAGAAACGTTTCCTGCATGGCTTCCATGATATGCTCACGGGTGGCTTCTTCATCGATCAAAAGCCTGATTTGATCATCCGGAATAGCTCCACCTTGAGGACTCTTTAAAAAGGCATAAATCTGGTAAGCATCATCATCTGTAAATTTGAGCACTGGCATATGTCCATAGCGCCCTACTCCAATCACGACTGCCCATATTTTCACAGCAGGGTCTTCATCGACAGTAATTCGAGTATCCGCCCTCAAAATAGCATCTTCCTCCATGACCTGATCAGGGTGGCCAAACTCCCATACCGCCGCTACAACTCTTCCATTGGCATAATACATGATACCCTGCCCATGCGGTGTATTACTCATCCATTCTCCCTCGTACCGGTCTCCATTTTGGTAAACAACGGTACCCAGCCCTTCTGGTTCACCTTTATAAAATTCGCCTTCATAGCGGCTACCATCCGGATAAACATATATGCCCTTGCCGTCTGCACAATACTCTTTATTACAGTCTCTTATCGTAGGAGAAGAATGACCATCAAAATCAGGTCTGTCAAAACCACCTGAAAGTTGGGTGCCATTATTCCATTCCCCGCTAAAGGTTTTGCCATCGTATTGCACGATTGTACCAGAACCATGTTTTTTATTGTTGGCCCATTGCCCGTCGTAACGGGAGCCGTCCAGATAATACATAACTCCTTTGCCCTGGAATCGGCCATCCTGGAAGCCGCCTTCATAATGTTCGCCATTTGCAAAAAGGTATTTACCTTCTCCATTCGGACGGTCATTTTTCCAGTTGCCATCATAAACATCGCCGTTGGAGTAGGTCATCACCCCATGGCCGCTCATTTTATCAAACTCGAACATGCCGAGGTATTCATGCCCTTCCATATAGACCATACGGCCTTCTCCATGTCGGTTATTGGAATCCCAATGACCGATGTATTTATTGCCATTAGCAAAGTAAAGAATCCCTTTTCCGTGTGGGTCTCCATTTAGGAAATCGCCAATATACTTAGCACCATTCGAGTAAACGTAGGTACCATAGCCATCGTAACAATTGCCTTTAGTACAATTTGCCTGAAGAGAAAGGGTAATGAAAAGCACAAAAGATGCCGCTAAAAAAATCCGTGCGCATGCCATGTCGGTTCGGGTTTAAATAAGACGAGAAAAACGGTTCGACATGTAGCGTTCGCAGCATAAGCAAGATTTGATTGGGTGTTTTGATTTATATGAGGCTTGTCACTTCATATATAAAATATTAAACCCCATTAACTCTATTTTATTGTAGCGAATTGGACTTTTCTGGTTTTGCCTTTTGTATCTTTGGTATCAAATACAAAATCTTGGAAAAACTAAGTAAAATGATTAAACCATTTTTCATGGTCGGGTTATTAATTCTGGTTACTCAGGCCTGCCAGACCCCAACTAGTTCAGAAACAGAAACAAGCACTACAACGCCAACAGAAATCAAAGGACAAACCTTTGGTGAAGCCTTAACAATGGAGGGTATTATGCCTTATGGCGAGGTAGTGAGCAAAGTACTTACAGCAGACTCTATTCCAGCCAAAATAGCTGGAACGGTAGAATCAGTCTGTCAGGCAAAAGGCTGCTGGATGGATATTGTTGGCGACCAGGAAGGCCAACCTAACATGATGGTACGTTTTAAAGATTACGGATTTTTTGTTCCCAAAGATATCGCTGGTCGTCAGGTTGTCCTTGAAGGATATGCATTCCGGGAAGTTACCTCTGTTGAAGAGTTGCGCCACTATGCTGAAGATGAAGGATTGCCGCAGGAAGAGATTGATAAGATTACAGAACCTCGGGAAGACTTGAAATTTTTGGCATCCGGAGTGATCGTTTTAGACGAAGAAGGATAATAATCTGCTATTTTTTAATGAAAAAGGGCGCTCCGAACCATCGGGGTGCCCTTTTTTGTTATTATTGAAATATGAATCGGCCTGCATTTCGTCTATTCTGCTTCTTTTTCCTGCTTTTCAGCGGATGGTCAACTTATGCCCAGCAAAGTTATACCGATAGTTTATGGCGTGTTATTCGGGCTGCGCCTGCAGATTCCAATCAGGTCAAAAGACTCAATGAGCTGGGCTGGGAACTAAAGTTTGATCACCCTGATTCTGCGCGACAGATACTAAGTAACTCCCTTCAACTGGCTCGATCATTAAATTTCCTACCTGGTATTGGTGACGCCCTCAATTACAGAGGGGTAGTAGAAGATATTCATGGCGAACCCGATTTGGCGGTATCCTATTTCCGGCAGGCGCTTGTGATTCGTGACTCACTGGATGACCAGAAAGGAGTAGCCTCCATGTACAATAACATTGGGAATGTACGGGAAAACCTCGGCGATTTCACAGATGCCCTGGCTAATTACCTCAACAGCCTTCGAATCCGGGAGGAACTACGGGATACCAGCAAAATCATGCGCTTGTACTATAACATATCTATTGTACATGAGAGCATAGGCAATTATCCGGAGGCACTGGATTTCATATTCCAATACCTGGAACTGGTAGAAGCCACTCAAAATGAAGACAACCTGGGCAATGCATACAATGTAATTGGAAACATAAAAACCGAACTTGATCGAACTGCTGAAGCCTTCGTGTGGTACAAACGCGCCTTAGTCTTTCACCGAAATGCTGGGAATAAATGGGAAGAATCTACCGTACTAAATAATATGGCCAATGTGCTTGATTACAAAGCGGATTCTCTTTATGACGAAAAAGATTTTCTGGAAGCGTTGAAACAAACCGAAAAATCACTGGAATTATATGAGGAGGCTTTATCCATTCGGGAGGATCTGGATGATCTTGACGGACAGGCTGAAATTTTCAATAATATCGGACTAACTTATAAAAACAGAGGTACTTTTTTTCTGGACCTTGGAGACAAAGTTTCTGCCGAAAAAGAGTGGGAATTGGCATTAGAACTCTTTGAACAGGCTGAAGAGATCTGGACAGAGTCTAACAATAAACAAGGTATTCTGCAGCTTTACAACGGTTATGGAGATGTATATCGACGGCAGGAAAAATATGAACTCGCACTGGAATACATAAATAAATCCCTTGCACTGTCCAAGGAAGTGGGCGACCTTCGATCGCTCCAAAATGTATATAAAGATCTGTCCCGGATATACGCGGCTACCGGAGCATTTGAAAAAGCCTTTGAATTTCGGAAGCTTTATGATGAAGTGCGGTATGATCGAATAAACGAGAAACAGGTTAAAGACAATGAGCGCCGGGAGATCATGTATAGTGATCGGAAAAAGCAATACGAAATCGAGCGTCAGCAACAAGCCATTTTATTGCAGGAAGCAGATTTAAAACAAGCTCGTATCCGGCAATATTCTTTAATTGGAGGTGCTGTGGGGCTCTTATTAATGGTGTTCCTTTTGGTTAACAGAAACCGAATTAAGACCCGGGCCAATCACGATCTGGCAGAAAAAAATGACATTATCGAGTTAGAACGCCAACGTTCGGAGGAGCTACTGCTAAATATCCTACCGGCTTCAACGGCAGAGGAACTGAAAAGCAAGGGTAAAGCAGATGCCCGATCTTACGACCAGGTAAGTGTTTTATTCACCGATTTTAAATCGTTTACCACCATCGCTGAATCCCTTAGTGCTGAGGAATTGGTTGGGATGCTGGATGAATGTTTTCGGGCGTACGACCGGATTACAAGCAGGTATGGTATTGAAAAGATAAAAACCATTGGTGACTCATACATGTGTGCCAGTGGATTGCCGGAGCCCCTGGAAGATCATGCTTCACGCATCCTAAAGGCTGCGCTTGACATACGGGCCTGGATGGAGGCATACTCTGATCGTCGCCGAAAAAAGAATCTCCCGCTTTTTGAAGTTCGAATAGGAATCCATTCTGGTCCGGTTGTAGCCGGGGTCGTAGGAAACAAAAAATTTGCTTATGATATATGGGGAGATACGGTCAACCTGGCCGCCCGCATGGAGGCCAGCGGCGAACCAGGGAAAGTCAACGTATCGGAAGCCACTTATCAGCTGGTAAGTGCTGAATTTGAAAGTATTGACCGTGGACTAATACTGGCAAAAGGAAAGGGGGAACAACAAATGTATTTTATAGAGGACCGCCGGACCAGTTTTGATTTGCAGAGACTGCGGCAAGATGTTTTGAAAAAACTGGAAAAAGGGCTTTCTCCCCAATTGGTATATCACAGCCTTTCGCACATCCTGGATGTAGAGCAGGCTGCCCTAGAAATATGCAAGGAGGAAGGAATTCATCAGGCAGATGTGAGGTTGGTCCAAACTGCAGCCTTACTTCATGATATTGGTTTTCTGGAGCAGGCAAAAGATCATGAGTTGATTGGCTGCAGGATAGCCAGGGAGTTATTGCCAGGCTATAATTACACGGACTCTGAAATAGAGCAAATTTGCCGAATGATACTGGCTACCCGGGTTCCACAAGTTCCTGAAGATCATTTGTCGGCGATTTTATGTGATGCTGATCTGGATTATTTGGGACGGGAGGATTACGAGTCTATTTCAACGCTGTTATTTAAGGAGCTCAATCACCGTGGGGATACCTTAACGGATGCAAGTTGGCAACAGATCCAGATAGGTTTTTTGGAGGTTCATCAATACCACACTACAACCAACATAGAACGACGTAAACCTGAAAAAGAAAGGCGTTTACAGCTAATCCGGCAACAATCTGAGCCTGTACGCATTGATTAATATTGCCTATTAGAATACCCGGAATAAAACCTTAATAGGCGTTTTTCTTTCAAGTTCCCGAATCTTAGTATATTTGCATATCATCCCTGATACATATTGGCCATTTTCCTATTGAGCCATACCTAAACCCGCCTGTTACTTTAAATCCCCTCTAAAGAAATTATCCTACTCAGGCAGGGTAGCTATTGTTTGTTCCTTGACATTTCCAAAAGAAAAAGGGCACCAGATCAGGCGATCTGATGCCCCCTCGGAGCGTTTTTACGGAAGTATGGAAGTGGAATGAAGTCTTATTTAAGACTGATTGTGATACAAATATATAGGCTAAGAAACCTAGTTCAAAAGCAATAAGGTCAATAATCATCCTAGAACAATGCAGGACAATCGAAAATAAAACAACTATAACTACCTGTTAAACAATTAGTTAAAAAAATAAAACCGAATATAATTCAACCGAAACCTATAGTTTCAATTACATCTCATCCATATCTTGGATAACAACATTTGAATGCGCCTCAAGAATTTCAGGGGTTGCCTGCTCTACAGACGAAATAACACCAAGAGAAAGTAGGAGTGTGATAATGATTGCCATAGTTTTAAACTTTAATTTTTTTCAAAAACAGTTTAAAACTAAAGGTCTTGAGTCACAACGATGTTGACATATTGTACAAAATAAATCCTAACAGATTTAATCAATAAATACATTTTTGACCTTATAACATATTGATTATTAATACTTATAGTAATATTATATTAGTA
>JAGQWR010000004.1 GCA_020437105.1 Saprospiraceae bacterium | reverse complement strand
AGATTTATCTCCTACGGAGATGGGGTTCGTGTATAGGGATCAACTTTTTGCTCCAGCGGAGCAATCACTTTGTAGCATTTCAAATTGACAGCTTTTCTAAAGCTCCGTAGGAGCGGCACCTTTCCTTAGACAGTGGGCCCATAGACCAGGAAATCGGTACCGAATTGCTTCGATACCGATTTACCGTTTAAGAGTTGCTATCTCAAATTGCCTCTTTTTTTGTAGGCTCAAAATTCGGGATGACTCATGTTTTATGTACCTAGATCAGCGGTTTATTTGAGGTGGAGATCAAATTCTACCCGACGATTTTTCTGACGACCTTCATTGTATTTATTGTCAGCAATTGGTTTATCTTCTCCGTAACCGGCAGAAGTCATCCGGCTGGCAGCAATTCCTTTAGATACAAAATAGTCGTAACAGGCTTTGGCCCGTTTTTCTGACAGTGCCTGGTTTGCGCTGGCGCTACCAATACTATCTGTATGCCCGGAAATATCCATATTGTAATCTGAATAGCGTTGCAGGATGTCAACGATCTGATCCAGGATAGCAAATGAATTCGAAGTGATTTTTGCAGAACCTGTTTCAAATTCTACTGCCTGCGCAGCAAACTCCAGGGTTTTTGCATCTTCCACCTTAATTTCTGGGCAACCGAAGTTGGCTTTGGTACCGGCTGTATTCGGGCATCTGTCTTCTTTGTCCAGCACACCGTCGCCGTCACTATCCGGGCAACCATTGGCAGCTATGCTACCTGCGGCATCCGGGCAATCATCTTTTCCATCAGCAATGCCGTCGCCGTCGCGATCGGGGCAACCAGCCAAACTGGCAAGACCTGCTACAGTCGGGCAATCATCTTTGCCGTCTGCAACACCATCGCCGTCACTATCCGGGCAGCCATTCAAGGTAGCAACACCGGCTAAAGTCGGGCATTCATCATCGCTGTCAGCAATACCGTCACCATCACTATCCGGGCAACCATAGAGGGAAGGACTACCCGCTACATCCGGGCAACTGTCATTGTTATCTGCTACACCGTCGCCGTCTCTGTCCGGGCAGCCAAATAGTTCTGCCGGGCCGGGATCATCCGGACACATATCATCAATATCAGATACGCCGTCCAAATCTCTGTCAGCAGGCATTTCCGGTTCTCCTTCGTAGGCACCAAGAATAAAGGTGGCGCCAATGCCATGTTGCAGGTTTGCGCGGAATTCAGTATTCGAAAAGCGGTATTCCGTTTGTGCTGAAATATATAAATGCGGCAATAAACGGATGTTCAGGCCAGCACCAACGGGAAACATCATGTTGTTTTCACCATTGGCAAACTGAACGCCAACGCCACCGAAGGCGTAAGGGTAGAATAGGGCGTCTTTTTCAAAATACTTCAATTGAAGCAGGGCATCCACGCTACCAAAGATTCCAGGCCCCATGGCCTTGTTTTGGTCAACCGGAATACGGCCTTCCCCAATTTTAACGGGAACAGCCACATTTAAATAATTTCCAAGGCTTCGGATGTATTCCAGCTCAATTCCCGGCGTGTAGTCTTCAACTACAAATGGGAGACCAGTGTAAGGATATTCAAAATTAATGAAGGTCCTCTTGATCGAGAGAGCGTTTGGCGCGTCAGGATATTGCGCATGTAAACTGGTGATGGACAGAAATAATCCGAACATCAGGCATAGTAAGGACTTTCTCATGATGCGATAAGATTTGGTGTTGGTTTCAAATTCATTTTGTTTGGATTATTTTACTAATCCGCATTTCAATATAGTAAAAATGGTTGAAGCGCGAACATGGTAATGAATTTGAAATGAAAATTATTCCATTAATCCGCGTCCTTCCTTTTTTATCTTGCCTTCTTTAGCGAGCTCCTTCATTAGTCTGTCAAGTATTCCATTGATAAAATCCTTGCTTTTATCGGTACTGTACAGTTTTGAAATCTCTACAAATTCGTTCAGCGTAACCTTTGTCGGAATTGATTTAAAATAAAGCAATTCGCACAAGGCCATCTTTAACAGGATCATATCTATGACGGCCACCCGATCTACATCCCAATTGTTTAGGGAGGGTTCAATGATGGCTAGTAGCTCTTCATTTTCTTCGCATACCTGCGAAAGTAATTTTTCGCCAAAGACTTTCACCGTTTCCTCGTTTGGAATAAACTCATCGAGAAAATCTTCTTCTGCAGGTAAGGCTTTCAGCACTTTTTTGATAGACCCAACTACCAAACTTTTGTCGTCGATCCAGTTATTATAATGATCCTCTACTCGATCTACGAAAAGCTCACTGGCAATACAATTCCTGTAAAGTTCCAACAAAATCGCTTCGTGATCCTCCTTCTGAGAATCATTCTGACGTATATATTTTGTATATTCTTCGCTTTTGGAAAAGGTCGAATAGAGCTTCCGGGTAATATCGGGATCTATTCTGCCATCCAGTTTATACTTTTTAATGGCCTGGCTCAACCTGTTGTTGTTCACAAGAGACTGTACCAAATCATTTTCATACAATTTGTCAGTAAACTGCTTATCGTAGTCGGAAGGAAGTAGTTTGGATGATTTTGAAGCTGCATCTTTTTTGGCATAAGCCAAAATTCGAAGCATTTGGTGTAAATGGAATAAGAACAACTCATAGGAGCGATCTATACTCTGTTTGTATCTTACCGATGCCTGCTGGTAGGTAATTTGGCTGTCGCGATTCATTGCGTACAGCACCTGCATGACTTTTATGCGAATGTTCCTTCTACTCAGCATGTTGGATTAATCCGGTCACAATTAACTAATTTTTTTCGAGAATTCAGGCTTTACTTTAAAAATTCAGCCTGGATCTCATCAAATGCGGGCAATTTTCGAATATGCCACTTCTTAACAATCAAGCCACCTTTCATTAAAACAATGCCCGGATTAGATCGAACGATCGTTTTAAGCAGTATATCATCAGCTACATAAAATGGGTAAGCACTTTGGGTAGCATGTCTGAAATCATCTATCATAGCAGGTTCTGCATAGCCGGTCACTGCATGTGTTTCAATGCCGGCAGCTTCTGCTGCTTCCAATACCTGATTTAACTTAGCATAACGATCCATAAATCGGGTCGGAAATTCATATGTTTCGGTAGTAATCGAACGTTCTGTAATGGTTCCCGGACTACGCACCAGACTAATAGAGTCATTGATTAAGACCGTATCGACCATCCAGGTTGTATCCGGCATCATGGTCACCTCCTGTTCGCTGGTATAGGGAATCTTGTATGAAACGATCAGAAAGTGATAGCCTTCCTGACCCAGGATATTTTCAGTTACATCATTTCCATCCAAATCCGAAAGCTCAAAATCACTGATTTTGGTTGGCTCCATTTCCGGTTCCGTTTTTATCTGTTCCAGCTCCCATTCGGCTTTTGGAAATTCTTTATAACGGGCAAGATAGTCTTCCACTGTCAGTTCGACTAATTCACCACTTTCTTTATTGGTGATTTTATAGCCGATCACTTGTACTGATTCCTGTGCATCCATCTCAATTTGCTTTTGTGCGGCAATATCTACACCTTCTCTAAACGGGCGGAAATCAACATGTGGGAGGTCCCAGCTGAAATTGCTGAAACAGTAGAGCAGTAGTGCCAAGGTACCCAGGATCGGAGTGAGGGACCGAACTTTTTTGTTAAATAATTGGTGCATATCACTATGCTTCCAAATAAAGAACAATGCCGGTACCAACAGAAAGATATCCTTCAGGAACGAAATCCGTGGTTCCAGTTTAATGAAATCACCGAAACAACCGCAGTCTGTAACCCGCATACTGGTTGGGTCATAGGCGGCCCAACTGCTGAAATGGAAGAAGTTTTCTCCGGAAGGAACATAACCGGTCAGGTAGGTGAATCCGGTCAAAGCAGTAAAAAAGAGTACAAGTAAAAAGAAGGCCCAGGAAGAAAATTTTGGCCGGGATCCTAAAATGAGCATCAAACCCAAAACGATCTCAAAGATGATCATGAAGATGGAGAAGCCAGTTGAATACTCAGACAACCAGGGAAAAAGGGGCGAGATAAATGAAAACCAGGTATCTGAGAAAGTAGCTTCAAATTCGGCAAAATATTGCTCCATTTTATAAGCGGTACCCAAAGGGTCAATAGCTTTTACCCATCCTGAAAAAACAAATAAGGACCCGGCAAAATGCTGGGCAAAGGTCATTAGTATGTTTTTCTGTTTTTTGAATACAAAAACAGTGAGCAAGGTTAAAACGAGGGCAACAATGCCAATATTTAAAAGTAATGTGGTCAGTGTCATGACGATCGTTTTATAGGGTAGTTGTTTTTTCTTCCAATTTGATCAGTGCAAAAATCGCATAATTAATTATATCGCGATAATTTCCGGGCAGTCCTTCAGACACCAGTGTTTTTCCGTCGTGGTCTTCAATCTGCCGAATCCGAATAAGTTTCATCAGGATCAGGTCAGTCAGCGAGGAAATTCGCATATCCCGCCACGCTTCCCCATAGTCGTGGTTTTTGTCTATCATCAGCTGCCGCGTAATTTCGGCTTCCTGATCGTATAGCTTTTGCACCTTGTCAGGAGCCAGCTCCAATTCGGTATCTTGTGGCAGCTCGAGCTGAATGTTAGCCAGGATACTGTAATTCACGATCCCGATAAAGGCGTCAGAAACCGGTTCGTCAACCCGCTGTGATCCTGTTTCCTGAATTTGTCGTATCCGGCTGGCCTTTATGAAAATCTGATCGGTCAAAGAAGATGGCCGAAGAATTCGCCAGGCCGTGCCGTAATCCTGATTTTTTTTCAAAAACAGCGATCGGCATTCTTTCAACTGATAATCATATTGCTCCAGGGTCTTTTGCACTTTAACTGGGTTTGGCGCAAATATACCAAATGCCCCTGCATTCTTTGTAAACAGATTACAAACCTTTGTTAAACGGCTGTTAATCGAGTTCAGAATCTTGAATGCCCGATTAACTGTTTTAAAAAGTAAGACAAAAAGAAAACTGGGTTCCGGAAAAACGTAGGCCGCTCAGAAGATGCTGCATTTCCTCATTATTCGAAGCCATAACAAGGTAGGTGCTGAGATCAAAAACAAACAAAAAAGCACCCTGAAGAAGAATGGATTGCCCAAACCCTAAAAACTGGTCAGCCCGTTTGCCGGTTTCCCGCCTGGAACGCTCCATCAGGTAGGCACCTCCGGCCATATATCCCAGATCCAGACCGGCGTTAAACAACAGAATTTTCTGGAATCGATGCTGCTGGGTGATGGTTTGAAACAAATCAAAACTGCCAGGATCCGCGTGAAGCGCTGAATACAACCCCGCTCCGGCTAAACTTAAATTGACCACATTCCACCCGATGTTCATTTGATGAAAATACTTGTCGGAGCCACTGCGTTTGCCGGCTAATATGCCACTAAGCGCCATATTTCCTATTGCCCATGTACCCAGTATGGTCATGGCCGTTTGCTGCTTTTGTAAGCGATTTTGATTGAATTCGGTCAGAGACATTCCCTGTTGTCCCCAAACTGCTATACTTCCAAAAAGGAGTATTTGAAACAGGAGCAGTTTTTTTAGATTCATCTTGTTTAGTTTATTACCAGCCACGAGCGTCATCATCCGGTTGGCGTGGGTCCCCGACACCAATCAACTGTCCGTCTGAATCACGGAGTATTGCCTTTATTCGGCCAAGAGACTCTTTTTCCACGAGCTTATGCCCCATGTTTTGCATATCCTCCAGCCATTGTATATCCCACTTTCCGCGCTCATACCATACTTCATCCGGGAGCCATTGGTGGTGCAATCGGGGTGCTGCTACGGCCTCTTCTAAATCTTTATCAAAGACAGTAGTTTGCAGGATGACCTGAAAAATAGACGTGATAATGGTTGAACCGCCAGGCGTGCCGAGCACCAGGAAAATTTCTCCGTCTTTTTCCAAAATAGTAGGCGTCATCGAACTGAGCATGCGTTTGCCTGGTTCAATTTTGTTGGCCTCAGAGCCAATCAAACCAAACTGATTCGGAATACCGGGCTTTATACTAAAATCATCCATTTCGTTGTTCAGGAAAAAGCCGGCACCGCCGACAACAACCTTGCAACCGTAATTTGAGTTTAGTGTGGTAGTAATGGCTACTGCATTCCCGAAAGGGTCCACAACAGAGGTATGAGTGGTTTCAAAGGATTCTATTTTAACCGGCACATTTCCGGCAAGTATCGAATCACTTTGCGTAGCAGAATTCGGGTTGTAGTCTGCCATTCTTGACTCCAGATACACAGAATCCAATAAGCTATCCAGTGGTACCGGGAAATAGTCCATGTCACCCAGAAATTCTGCCCGATCTGCATAAACCCGGCGCATGGCTTCGACCAAAAGGTGCGAGTTGGCCGGAGCGTTGAGTGAGGAGGCAGAAATTCGGTGTTCTACCATGCCCAGCAATTGTAGCAATGCCAAGCCTCCACTGGAAGGGGGGGGCATGGAAATAACACGGTACTCCCTAAAATCGCCGACTAAGGGTTCGCGCCACTGCGCATTGTACGCAATAAGGTCTTCAGCAGTCAGGATTCCGCCACCACGTGCTATTTCCTCGACAATCAGCCGGGCTGTTTCACCTGCATAAAAACCGGATTCTCCCTGATCGCGAATCCGTTCAAGTGTTGTCGCCAGTTCCGGTTGTATTATCCATTGGCCGGGACGCCATACCTTCCTGCTTAAAAAGGGATTCTCCTGGGTAGAATACTGCTCAAAGTCTGCTGCATAGAGGTTTAAGCGATCCGCCTCGGTTTCAGAAATTCGAAATCCATTTTGGGCCAATTTGATGGCCGGTTCAACAAGGCGCTTCCAATCTTTTATTTTTCCATAACGTTCGTGGGCTTTAACCATACCATCTACGGTACCGGGTACTCCAACTGCCAAGTGTCCTTTCAAACTGAGGTCGGGGATAACGTTTCCGAGGCTATCCAGGTACATCTCAGCAGTAGCTGCTGCCGGTGCCTGTTCCCGGTAATCGAGTGAGGCGACAGACCCGTCTGCGTTTCGCAATACCATAAATCCACCGCCTCCCAGATTGCCTGCTCTGGGATAAACTACGGCCAGTGCAAATTGAATGGCTATAGCTGCGTCAACGGCATTGCCGCCCTCCTGTAATATTTCCAACCCTACCTGGGAAGCTAAAGGATGGGGTGAAACAACCATTCCTGATTCTCCGTATGCTGTTTTTACGGCTTCATAACCCGGCTCCAGTTTGCAGGAACCCCAAAGGAGTAAAAAGCACAGAAACAATAATCTGGGCATAGTTTTTAGTGTAGGAGGTTTTGTGAATGTACAATTTTCGGTTCCGGGGAAAAGGCCACAAGATAGTCCTTCAAACAAAGAACCGGCAAACGATCGGTATGTTTGCCGGTTCTTTGATAAAAAATCAGAAACAACAGGTCTTATCCGGCTCCGTTGCGAATAACTTCTACCCATCTGCCTGCATGGCGGGCGTAAATCCGGTCGTCATACATTGCTTCACAACTTAAGCTCGGTAAATAATACCGTCCCGGGTAGGAGGCCGTCAATTGTACCCGATAAATCTGTTGTTTTGCCGGATAAATATCAAAAAAGCTGATGACCCGGTCATCCCGGAAATCCTGATACTCCGGTCGGGCGCTATTGGAAAAATAACTCACATCGGTCATCCGGGAGTTTGTTACCTCCCAGCCTGATGGAAAAATTTGATCCAATGCCATTTCTTCATAGCGGAATTCAAATGGGAATCCGGGATGCGTAACGGTGACTTCCGCCACAAAGTCAGTTCCTTGCTCAATCCGGCCAGGATCAATTTGATTGCCCTGCAAGTCCTTGTATTGTACCAGTAGTTTCAAATTACTGGATGCATCGGTCTGGTCACCAACGAGCGGTTGCCCACGCCGGATAATCCGAGCGTACAAAATGCCGTTTCCTGTATTTTTTACTTTTAATTGCCCGCCATCCGGCGGAAGCTGGATTAACATGAGCGGCTTGTCAGCAGCAGCATTAACGGCAGCATTTTGTCCCAATTGATACTCAAAGGCAACGGTTTGTTGCAGGTCAAATTTGCCGACAAATTTGCCGATTGCCAATAAATTGTAAGACAGGTCCTGAGTGCTCAGCCAACGGCTGCTGCTCAGGTCTTCAGACAGGATTTTGACCAACTCTGCTGCTTCTTTTCGCATATCCAGGAAATTCATGGTTTCCAGGATCATGGCCCGGTCGCGTAATGCAGAACCAAACGTATTTCCGGTTTCCCGGTAGGCCTTGATCTGGCTGCCTAATCCGGCAACCATCTGACTGGCAATATCGGGTTTACCGGCCACTGCATAAGCTAATGCCAATCGCCATTTGGCTGATAATCCGAGGTCATTCATTTCGCGTAAGCGGTTCATTGCTCCTAATTCCGGCTGATTAGCCAGTGCCAGGGTGTATAGTCTGTATGCCTGACTCAGCTGATCACTTTGGTAACTATAAAAACCTGCCTCAAATTGACGTGGATCCCAGAGTCGGGCAAGTTTACGCTGGTAATCAACCCAGCGATCCAACATGCCGTTGGGTAAACTATATCCTTTTTCCCTGGCTTCCAGTAAGAAGTGCCCGGCATAGGTGTTTGACCATTGGTTGATGTGATTATTACCCGGCCAATAGCTAAAGCCGCCATTACTTTGTTGGAAATTTCGCAGGCGATCAATGGTTGCCCGGATATTTTCCGGCAGTTTTTTCTTCTGGTCTTCGGTTAAGTCCACCAATTCAGCCAAATATAATTGCGGGAAGCCACTGGAAAGTGTTTGCTCCAGGCAGCCGTAGGGGTAGTGCAACAAATACTCCAAATGTCGATCCAGATTAATAGGAGGCAGACTGGATACTTCCAAGGTAGCTTCGTTAGTACCTGGCATACCAAGCGCCTGATAATTTTGAACCCACTCCGTACTACCTTCCAAAACGCTTTGTGTGGCCTCCGTTACATACGGATTGGGGTTGCGGATCTCAATTTCAATATCCTGACTGGCTTTTTTGCCGTGCCCACTTACTTCAATGTTAAATCGGGCTATTCCGATGCGCTCACCTACCTGGAGGTCGAAGAAAGCCAGTTGATCACCTGTTTTTTTGAAATTCAGGCTTTGGGAATTGGCCTGCAAAATGGAGACCAATCCGCTACTTTCTGTAATCTTAACGGATACATTATTGATTCCTTCCTCCATCGCAAAGACATCAACGGGAAGTTGAAGTGTTTCTCCCGGCCCTAATACACGGGGCAGGGTAGCCAGCACCATTAAGGGTTTGCGTACAGGTACGGTTTTCTCCGCTTTGCCATAAGCCGCTTTGTTGGCTGCGACCACCATAACCCGGACGGAGCCCACGTAATTGGGCATAGTGATTTCGTGTTTGGCTTTTTTACCTTTTTCTAAAAAGAAGGGGCCAAGGTGCAGTACCACCGGCTTAAAGCGATTGGCTGAATCCTCCTCTTTTTTCTGGTCGTTTTCGGCGTCACCACCAATACTCAATATCCGTTCAAACTCACCGCCGAAACCACCCAGGACAAAATCATAGACATCAAAGGTTTGCACCCCGAGGGCCTCTTTTGCATAAAAAGAATTCCAGGGATTTGGAGTTTCAAAGCGGGTGAGGTCTAATAATCCATCATCCACAATGGCCAGGGTGTAGGCCATGGCTTTTCCTGCTTCTTCAGACACTTCGATGGTCACCGTTTGCTCGGGTTCCAGTACTTCGGGCATCTTGATTGTCGGACTAATCCGTGTGGCTGGATCTTCTACTTTTATTGGCAACACACCATACATCCGCATCGGTAAGTCGTTTTCTCCTTTTGCATGCGGTTGGATCAGTGAAATATTTGCATAAATAGTTGGAGCCATATCAGCAGTAGCTTTAAAACGGATGATGTTTTCACCGGATTGTGCTTCTTCCCAACGGGTTTCGAGTACCTCCGTGCCGTTTTCGAGCGAAAGCAAAATACGGCCGTCTGCACTAGCCGGTACACGAAGCTCGACCGTTTGGCCAACTTCGTATTGCTCCTGTGAACTCGTAAAGGCCAGCATGGCGGCCTCCTGTTGGTTTCCGCCATCATCATCATACCAGGGATAGCCGGCATAAAAGAAATCACCCGAACAATGTTGTCCTTCTGTATCGCAAACCCGGATCATGTAGCGTCCCCAGTCATTTACCTGGACTGCCCATTCGGCCTGTCCATTTGAATCGGTCACCAACTCCGTTTTTTGCTGGGCATTATAGTGTGTTCCGGTAGCGTAATCAGCCAAGCGGTCATTGCTGCTATCCCACCACCAGCGCCACTGAACCCGGTACAAACCAATGTTAATGGATTTGTTGGCCAGCGGTTTGCCGGCTTCATCGACCAGCACAAATTTTATCGTTTTTTCGCGACCAATATCCAATCGTTTCTCGCCGTATTTGCCCATCGGAATTTCTACCCCGGCATAGCTCGTATAGGGCGAAAAGGGTAGGGAAACCTGATCAATACTGGCATCGCCGCCTTTTTCAAATACACGGGTTTTAAAACTTGCCCTTAATTTGCCGGGAGCCGACCGTTGTTGAAGCAGATTTGCCGTAATAGGGGCTGCTCCCTGAGCATCCAGGGTGCCGTCAAAGATTACCTGAGGCTGGGCATTAAACTGCCGGGCAGGGTCGTCAAATTCAAAGGTTTTATAATTGTCAAAACTCGTATTAACAGCCCGTAACTGGCTTTCCACCCGGGCCTTCAAATTAGAGGCGGGTGCACCGTGCAACCAGGTGGAACGCAGGGTGCCACTAACTTCACCTGCGGCTCCCCGGATTTCATCTCCGCCAAAGTCAAGGGCTATTTTAAGTCGATTGGGCTTTACTGTTTCAACTGACAGCGTTTTGCTGAAAGAGGCACCACCCACCTTGACTGTAGCCAACCAATTGCCTGTCGGCGAATCGCTGCTTGTAGCTATATGTAAAGGATAGATTTGTCCGACATTAGCGGAGGTAACCCGCTTTTCGAATAGTTGGCCACGTGCATCAAATAATTCAAACTGGATCGGATGACTTCCGGGCAAAGCACCACTTTGGTCTTCAAGTACAAAGTGCAAATAAATCGAATCTCCCGGACGCCAAACACCCCGCTCACCATATAAAAATCCTTTCAAGCCATTTTGGGGTTGTACTCCCTCCACATCAAAGCGGCTCAGCTGCAAAGCCATGCCGTCGTCCATCTTCAGATAGCCCACCTCTTTACCCTGGTGTGCAATGGCAACGAATGCATCCCTTTCCAGGGTAGCCTTTCCAAAGCCCTCGCCATTGGTCGTCAGGGTGCCGATTAACTGCTGCTGGAAATCATAAAAAGACACTTTTGCACCCGAAACCGGTTTGCCGGTTCGCAGGTCTGTGATCACGCAGTTGGCCGTTTTATCTCGACCTGTTTTTACGATCAATCCCAGATTGGATACCAATACATTTCTGCTAATAAAGCGATCTGAGTTATAATAGGCCGGAAAACAGGGATCTTCCCGGTGTTGCCAATTGTAGCCATTATAGTAGCCGTTGATGCCATACCAGCCCGAAAAAATACTATTGTAATCTTCCTGCGTCGTTTCTTCCGCTTCATAGTTCACCATTTGAGGTTTAGCTTCTTTTTCCTCCCCGCAATAATATCCGGTATATTCCGGCCGGAATCCGATTCGTACCTGATAAATGGCTTCCGGGTCTGCTTCTACCAGCTTGCTTAGGTCGAGCGCATAACGTACCCGTTTGCCGGAATTGGCTGCCGGGTTTAGCGAACTTAATTCAACCTTTTTCTGAAAAACAATTCGACCTACGCGCTCCAACTCATATTCACCATCCAGATCATTGTATTGGAGAAACTGGATGATATTATTATTGAATATTTTAAACACTTCCACTTCTACGGCATCCAGATTGACAGCCTCAAAGGGAAAAAACAGGCCATCAGAATTAGGCATGATGACACCACGGCCAACCAGGAAAACGGCTGGCATCTCTTCTGTAAAGGTGACATTGTATTGGCTGGCCTTGGCCATCTTCAGGTTTTGAGTATTGCGGAGCCCTGCCTCCACCAAAATTGTTTTATCCCCCTTTATTCTGCCTGAAGGATAAATCAAAATCTGGTTGCCATTGATATTAAAACTCAGATCACCTTCCTGGTCCTGAATTCGAATTAATCCTTTTAGATCCTGTTCCGGATTGATCGGGTCGGAAAAGTATAAGACGATATATTGCTGCGGACTCTGATAAACCTTGGCATTGGTTACCTTAAAATCAGATAAAGAGGGCACTTCCACAGATATGTCTTCCTTTTTGGAAACCCCTAATGCCTTGCCATTCCAGGAAACCAAAACTGCTCCTGCTTTATCGCCCCGGCTTACATTTTTTACCTGGAAGCGATGCACCATACCATCGCCTTCATGCGTCCATTGAATTTCTTTGTCCTGGCCATTCTGGGTGGCGGAAACTACGCCTTCAATGGCGGTGTCATCTGAAATATCAGTAGTGCGAACCAGGCCATGGATCTCTTGCTTTGATAAGTCAGCAGGATTTGGAGCGTGGAGCCCCTCGATTTCAACCGTAAATTGAAGTTCGCGGGTGTGAAAATCAAATTCGAAGCTTTTAGCAGCATCCGGAACCCCGTCAAATATCTTGTTCAGATAAACGGTCGCTACATAAGTGGTAGCAGGATCCAGGTATTCTGTTGGCTGAAAAACAAGGGTAAACGGATCTTCCCAGTATGTTTTGCCTGCAACGGCAGGGGAGAGGATGAGTAATTTTTCCTCAATTTCTGCCCCGACCATTTCCTGTTCAACAGCTGCCTGGGTAAATCGTACCCGCAGGCTGGCATTCCTGGAAAGGGTGCCTGAACTGTAAGCTGATACATAGGAGCTGACAGCTTCATTCATTGGTTCTGCAGCCTGATCTTTCTTGCAGGAACTAATAAAAAGTGTCAATAATGTCAGGAAAGAAAGGGCGAAAAATAAACGCAGTTTAATGCTTTTGAGCATGGGGTGTAAATTAGGTTGGATGGAGATTTTCAATTAATAGTCCGAACTTACAAAGTACGAATTGTAAGGGAAACAGAAAAACTTTCAACTCATTTGTCCAAATTTCGTTTACCCTGTATAGTTTTTGTTTTTCCTGTTTAGAAACTGTAAATTTTTTACCTGTTTATGCCAAAGTTGTTGCCATTATTTCCTTTGAAAATGATTGTATTTCCTGGCGAAGTAGTCAACCTGCATATTTTTGAGCCGCGGTATCAGCAGTTGATTCGGGAATGCCGGGATGAGCATATACATTTCGGGATTCCGCCATTCATCAATAACAAATTAATGCCGCTGGCCACGGAGATGGAACTTTTGGAAATTTCCAAGGTGCATGCCAAGGGGGAGATGGATATTAGCGTGCAGGCACTCCATCAGGTGAAAATCCACGAATACTACCCGGTTGCTCCGGATAAATTATATCCGGGTGGACAGTGCAAGCAGATTCCTTTTGATGCGCTTTCTGATCCTTTTTTAGATCAGGAAATTCAGAGGTTATTGGAATCTATACTTTCTCAGGTTCCCTTTCGGGGAAAGAAGCCTACAGGATCCACCGCTTTCAGAATGGAAGAATATGTGCATTTGGTGGGCATGAATGTGTCGAAGATGTATGAGATGTATGAAGCCAATAAACAAACAGACCGCCAACAACTCTTTTTAGAACACCTCAGGCAAATCATGCCGCAGGTCAGGCAAATGGAAGAAATGCGCCAGAAAGTGCAAATGAATGGGCATTTTAAAAATGTGATTCCGCCAAAAATATAGAGCTCGCCTGAATCCCGAAGGTGTTCAGACAAGCTCTAAAATCACACAAGCACCAGGGATGTTTTGAACCCTAAAAAGAAATGATTGGACCCGCCGTTCTGGTTCGGTAATCCCCTTGTCGATAAATCGAATCCCGAAGGATTGAGGCCCGCCCTTGTCAAAACCAAGTCTAAGTCCAATTTGTATAGTGTTGGATCAAAACGTATTTTGATACCTGTGTGAATGCTCTTGGTAGTTGTGCTACCTAATAAGTCCAAATGTAAATAGTTTTTGAACTATCAGTCAAGCCCTGGACAGGAAAAAATTAGCTTTTTTCTTTGGGCTTAAGATCTAACCTGAGCGAGATCACATGGGAATATCGATTTTGTGAGTCCCCCAGATCAGTAAAGGCATAGTCGATCATTAAAGCCGAAATATGCAGCCCTATTCCTATGCTCGGACGAAGTGTTAAAATTTCTCCCTTGTCAAAATCCTGCTCCCGTTGAAATTGATTGACACCACTTCGCAAATAGACCAGTTTGTTGTAGCCTACTTCCAATCCAAAGCCCGGATCAATGCTGATTGGGTCGCCCTGGATAAGGGTGTTCCGTTTTCCATCCGTTGTCATGGTCAGGTCAAGTTCGGGGTAAAACGTCCATTTCCCCTGTCCAATACGGTAGCCTACACCAAATAAAACCTGTGGATTGGTGATTTCGACTGAATTGATTTCCGGCAACTCATTTCCGGTAGCAAGCAGTACGGCCTGTTCTGATTCGGTGAAACTGGTTTTCCAGGCATTGAAGGTGCTCGTAACATCTTTTCCTACCAGACCCAGATTCCAGTTGCCTACCCGATATTGTGCACCAATATCCAGTCCGAATCCCCAGGAGTTTGCAAAGGAACCAATTTGGCGGTAAATAACTTTGATGTTTCCTCCCAGGTACAAATTGCCCTTCATCCATTTGGTTCGTTGGGAGTAGGTACCCAGGAAGGCATAATCTGCCGCTGAGAATTCTACGATATTGTCGTAATTGACAGAACCATCATCTTCGTAAAGAGACAGGGTATTGGGAATGCCATCAATTCCGAACCGGATAAAAGATACGCCCATTCTTCGATCCGGGTTGCCGGTAGGAAGGCTTAAGCCCAAATAATCATATTTCCCTATTCCGGCAAACCACTCGGCGTGCATGGCGCCAATCTGCAAACCACTATTACTGCCGGCACGCGCCAAACCGGCCGGATTCCAGAAACTGGCAGTAACATCTTCTACGCCGGCTACGACCGCGTTACCCATGCCCTGTGCACGAGCACTTAGGCCAATGGTCAGGAATTCATTACTATACTTTTGAGCAGCTAGTTGAAAACTAAAAAACACTAGTACCAGAAAGACGGGAAGTCGTAGGGCTCCGTTCATGAATTATTTTTTTGAGGGACGCAAAATACCACTTTTAAACGAGGCGATTGCGCCTGAAGTATAATGCAGGCTGTCCTTAGGATTGCAATTTTTTAATTCTGCTTACCCAGCTTGCTTTGATTTGGCTCTAAGCCCATAAATAGGCCAAAAAGCTTCCTAAACTGATACCTAAATAGTTTCCGATAGCAAAACCACAAAGTCCGCACAAAATACCGGGGAAAATTAATCCCGGATTTTGCAGGGTACTGGCAATTTGGGGCACAAAGGGCGGACCGTAAAAGGCAGCAGTCGCTGTTATCATAGCTGTATCCCGATCAATCCTGAATAGCCGGCATAACAATACATGTAATCCGGCTGCCAGGAATAAAACACAGGCGGTAAATAAAAAAACAGGCAGTCCCTTTGTTTCAATCTGACTAAAATCGGCCAACAAGCCAATTGCAACTGAAAAAACAAGTAAAAAGTATTCTCCAATCGAAAAGGAACCCGGCATGAATCGAATCTTCGGAATAAACGATAAGGCCAAACTGATCGTTGTCAAAAGCAGTAACAACAGAGCCACTTGCTCCAGGCTGCCACTTAGCAAAAGCGTGATTCCTACAGCGGCACTTGTAATTAAAATGCTCAGTCCAAAATTTTGGAAGAATGACCGCCAACCGGGCCATATGCCAGCTTCCTGGAGGTTTTCCGCGGCAGCGGCAGAAAAGAGAATAGGGGCTTTTAAAAAATAACCATAGACTTGTTTTCCGATTGACAGCAAAAGCAGCAGAAAAAACCCGCCAATAACTATATCAGCTCCATTTAGGTAAATGAAAGCCGCATCTGGTGCCTTTAGTGCCAGTCCAATTAAATTCATATTCGGAATTCCACCGGTATAAACCCCAATCAGCATACCACTATAAATCCAAATCTGCTCAATGATATCCTTAAAAAAATATCCCACGCCAATGGTGAGCACAATCCCACTCAATACGCATAAACCAAATGCCAGGAGCAGGTTTTTTGCCTGTTTTTGAAATGCCGGGAAATCCGTACCAATCAATAATAGGGGGATGCCCAGAAGTATGCTGGCATCCCGGGCAGATTCTACCACCGCATGACCTACCTCAAACCACTTTACATTAGCAAGTAATATTCCGGTCGCATAACACAATAGTACCGGACTGAGCCAGGAATATCCACTACGCTTTTGGATGAGATAACTGAGGGCCGGAAAGCCTGCCAGGATCAGTATGCTTAGTAAATCCCACATATTCATCCTGTAAAGAAAGAAAAAAAGCAAATTTGAAACGAATAGGCAGCGAATTTGGGCTTCCGGCAGTCTCCAATAAAAGGCTGTTGTAAAAAATGGAGCTATGATCCGCATCTATCCCTTGTTATGTATCCTGCTGTTCTCCTTTGGCTGTGCCAAGGATATCGAAATATTTGTGCCGCACCCATCTGACCCGAACCCAAACCAGGGTTTGGTACTTAGTAATCTAACCGGAATTTTGGCAAACGAAAATGGTGACCCCATTGCCGGAACGGATGTCTTTTATGGCGACGGCCAAACTCAAACAGATGAAAATGGTGTGTTCTATTTTGCTAAAGTGGCTGTTCCTGTCGGACATGCTGTTTTGGAATTGGAAGTGCCCGGCTATTTTGTCAGCAAACCTATCATTTATGCGCAGGAAGGCAGTACGGCTTTTATTCGGGTCGTATTGCGCGAACGGATTCAGACCGGCAGCTTTATGGCTGATCAATCACAGCAACTTTCTCTCAGTGCAGATCTATCCATCCAGATTGAAGGGAATAGTTTGGTTGACCCTTCCGGGACAAATTATCCGGGTGATGTGGCCGTATTTTCTTCCCGTTATGATCCGGGTTCACTCAATGATGTTCGGCAGATTCCGGGTAGTTCAATCGGAATAGACGCCACTGAAAAAGAAGTAGCTATGGAGGCCCTGGTTGCATTTGTTTTAGAATTTGATGGCAGCAACGGACAAAAACTTCATTCGGAGACGGATAGTGATATTTTGGTCGATATTCAAATCCCTGTTTTGTTACAAGGGGAGGCCCCTCCGGAAACAGCACTGTGGTATTTTGACGGAAGTACTGGTTTGTGGGTAGAAAAAGGCACTGCGATCCGATCTGGTGATTTATACAGTTGCCTGATTGATGCGCCGGGTACCTGGGCAGTGGCTAAACCATATGACTACATTCAAATTGAAGGCTATTCAAAGGATTTGGAAGACCGACGCTTTGTGCATACCGGATTTTCGGTTCAATTTCCGGCCGGCAATTACTTTACTGCTTCCTATGTAGATTCAAAAGGTGCATACCAATTGCGTATTCCAAAAGGAGTTGATCTCCAGCTTAATTTACTGGATGACTGCGATGAAGAAATGTATTCAACTGTTTTGGGCGGTCTGGCTGGCAACACGGTAGTACCTCCCATGATTGTGGATATGCCGGAGGCTTATCAGGCCTGGCTTCGAGGTGTGCTGGTAAGTTGTAATGAAGATCCGCTTGACCTGGGTTATGTGCTCTTGAAAAATGGAATCTGGACGAAGCCTGTGTTGGTGGATGAAACGGGGGCATTTGCTTCTCATGTATCAGCTTGTGGAGCAGAAACCTTTGTGCTGGAGGGCGTTTCCCTAAATGCTCCGGGAGCAAACAGCTTGCAAATTTCGCATCCATTTATTCTCAACATGGAGTTGGGACAAATCAATGTCTGTGAGGCGCTACCTGCTTCCTTTGCCGGATTTAATGTGGATGGTGAACCCTTTCTATCTACAGAAGCTTCGGGTATTCCACAAGGTAATCAAACATTTATTTCGGATTCAGACGGGGATATAGCCTTGCTCGTACCCGGTATTTCAACAGGCTTATACTCATTGGATGCAGGCACTTTTTCTATCGGGCCTTATTCCAGTGACCAGATAATAGAATCCCTTGTTCAGGTTGTTTTTGACTCCTACGGTCAAAGTGGTGAGAACATTCGCGGAAGCGTAAATGGCTATTTTACAGATTCGGATGGCAATGACCACTGGGTTTTTGGTCGTTTCCGTGCGCTTATTCCTTAGTGGCCGGCAAATTTACTGCCAGACATGTAATTTTATCCTCCTGAAAATCAAGCATCAAGGTGCAGTTGTTCTGGTTTGGATAGGCCGACATCCATTCTGATACGGCCTTCCCAAGCTGCTGGTCTATGGTACGCTGTAAGGGGCGTGCGCCGTACTTTATATCAAATCCAATGGATACCAGGTGCTTTTTCAGAGCCGGTGTCAGGCTAATTTTTAGGTTTCTTTTAATAAAGCCTGGCCGCTTGGCAAAGGCATCCAGTTCTATTTGGGCAATTTGGGCAATGGATGATTCATTCAGGGCCTGGAAAAAGACCAATTGATCAATTCGATTAATAAATTCTGGTCTAAAATGAGATCGAATGGCCGAAAAATAGCGCGTGTCGGCTCCCTCCGTTGATGAAAACCCAATTGATTGTTGGTTGCCAGCGCCTAAATTCGTTGTTAGGATAACAATAGAATTTTGGAAGTGAATTTGCCGCCCACTGGAATCTGTCATACGACCTTCATCCAATAAACCTAAGAGAGCATCCAGGATAATCGGATTTGCTTTTTCTACCTCATCCAATAATAAGACGGCAAAGGGTTTATTTCGCATTTCGCGAACAAGTTGGCCTACCTGCTGATCATCACCAATCAATCGGGCAAGTTGAAAGGAGAACTGAAATTCGCTCATGTCAATGCGTATGAGCGGTGGTTGTTTTTGTCCCTGCCCAAAAAAGTAATCGGCTAAAGCACGTGCACTGGCTGTTTTGCCAACACCGGTCGGTCCCGCAAATAAGAGCGTTGTAATTGGTTTGTTTGGGTTGTTTAGTCCGGCCTTATAAATCTTTACGATTTCAATGAGGCTGTTAATCGCACTCTCCTGACCTATAATTTTGGATTGAAAATAAAGCCGCAGCGCCTCCTGATCCAGTAACAGATCGTCGCGCAGGAAAATCTCCGGGAGTCCGGTATTTTGCGAAAAACGCTGGATGATATGCTGCCTGTTAATTTTTTTGCTTTTACTCTCCAGCGCCCAGTGAAACGCCTGTGTAAGAAATAGTATCCCCTTGCCGGGAAATTGCTGTTCTGGCCGGTATCGATCGAGGAGCCGGTATAAATAGATGATACTATCAGAAGAAATTTCAATTTCGTGTTTCTTCTTTAGTTGGGCAGCATATTTTTCCAATACACGAATGGTCTCCAGTTCGGTCAGAGGCGAAATTTCCTGTATTTGAAAGACGTTGGCAAAATCTGGTACAAGTTGCCGGAGTTTATCGAGTTCAGCAGGAGTGACTTCACCTACTAATTGCAGGTCGCCTCGGATCAGATAGGGGTAGATAAATGCGGCAATGCTGTCCTCTGCACCGCTTCCGCCCGTTCGCGCAAGCTGAATCAGATTCTCTACCCACAAAATACCATTGGCTGATTGTAATTCAGCAATCAGTTCCTGTACACTTTGTTGCCATTCGCCAAGGTATTTACTGCTTGCGGTGATACGTTGGGGTTGCAAGCGCCAAAAAGAATAGGAAACTTTTAGTCTCCGGGTCATATTGTCGATACGCCGAATGGATTGACTCAGAACAGCAGACTTGCCCACTCCGGGCAGGCCAACCAGGAGCACATTAGCTCGTTGGACCATCAACCGATCGATTAACAGCTTGATTTCATGGTCGCGTTCCCAGGCCTGTTCAGCCTGAAGTCCTTTTCCTTTGCGATCTGATTTGGCTGGGGGATACCGGTCAGTCAGGCGCTCAAGCCTGTTGAATTTTCGTTGGCCTTCTTGTTTTTCGCTGCGCCTGTTGCGGTTGTAATTGACCCGCAAACTGACCACTCCCAATTCGGGTTCCGGGAGCTGGCTAAGGCGAAAGAGCTGCTCAGGCGACAATCGCATGAGCGCATTAACAGCCATATGCTTGAAGAGCGGCGAAAATTGATTCGGATTATAGTAATAGAATTCTTCGTCAAGTAAAGGCAGATAACAGAGGTATTGTCCTTCGTCTTCCGAAGTGCCGTAGAGCGCTGTTACCGGTACCCGAATCTCATCAGGCCAGGGGTAGGAACCTTCCTGGTCCTCAACCATCGGACGTACCGCTATTCCCTGATGTTTCAGTTTGAAGTCAAATAGATCTATCCAGGGATGCCAATCGTACTTTTTATATTCCCGTTGTAAAAAATCGGATAATTCTAAAATAACCGTTTCGTGGTTTGGGCCGGCAGTGCGAAAGTTGGTGCCCACCAGCAAGCCCATGACCCAATCCGGGTTTACCTGGTATAATAATATAGGATAATCGATCTTTTCCATTCCTGGTCGGAAAGGTAAGAAGATTATTAATTGAAGTTGTTTAGGAATGCCTGCTGAGGTTCAGGGAATTTAATTTTCATTCCGGTGGAGGCTTTTTTGAGCCGTATAGCAGTGCTACGTGGCAATAAAAAAACGAAAAGTGGCGTGAAAAAGCTGTTCCGAAACCAGTGAGGTATTTTTTTAACAACTTCATTGAAAAGCACCTTGCCGGATCCAAACCGGAAGCAACAAGGTGCTTTAAAAGGGATCCTAAATAAGTTCAACAATTCCTGATTCCACGTCATACATGGCTCCAACAATGTCTATTTCGTTATTGTCTGCCATTTCTTTCAGAACCGGACTCCTTGCCATAATCGCGGCAACGGTAAGTTGAACATTCTTTTTGGAAACCGTATTCACAAAGTCCAGGTTGGAAGAGTTTCGCGCTTCTCCGGCCTTGGTTAGGGTCTGGTCAACTGCGGGCTGAATTTTTTCCAACATTTGGGTTAAGTTGCCCAGTTTGGCATGGTCACAAGCTCCTTTAATTGCCCCACAAGAAGTATGGCCAAGGACCATGATGAGCTTCGAGCCAGCTAGTTTACAGGCAAATTCAAGACTGCCGAGGATGTCCTCATTGACAAAATTTCCGGCAATCCGGGCATTAAATAAATCACCGATTCCCTGATCGAAAATGATTTCTGTCGGAATTCTGGAATCAATGCAGCTCAGAATAGTCGCAAAAGGAAATTGCCCGGAAGAGGTGTCAGTTACCTGTTCAATTAAATTTCGGTTAATGCGAATATTATTTCGGAAACGCTCATTTCCTTCTAATAAAAAGGCAACTGATTTTTGTGGCGTCATGGTTGCCTGAGTCTCTGCTGTATGTGCTTTCATTTTATAGAATTTTAATTGTTAAGCAACTGGTCGTAATTGAAAAAAGTTAATATAACTGTCCGGATTTACTATTGTACCTCTCTCTGAAATAAGGGTGACATCAATATTTTTATTCCTGGCCCTTTCTACAAAATCTTCCAGAATTTCTACAATGTCATTATCCAGATAGCGCGTTTTACGTACATCCAGTTCCAGCAAGGTGTCTTCCGGAAGCTGATTTAATTCTTTTAGAATTGCTCCTTTGTTGATGAATGTTACTTCTTCGGCGAGTGTCATTTTAATTTTATGCCGCCCGTTACTTTTATCTTCCATGTGTAGAAAATGCGAATTCTGGTAGCTTTTTATCAGAATAATTACAATGCCAACCATTAAGCCTAAGCCTATTCCGATAAGGAGGTCAGTCAGAATAATTCCCAATACAGTTACAATAAAAGGGGTAAATTGTTTCCAACCGAGATCGTACATGACTTTAAATAAGCCGGGTTTTGCCAATTTATAACCTACTAATAAAAGGATAGCCGCCAAAACGGATAATGGAATCATATTGAGTAGTCCCGGTATTAACAAGACAGAAATCAGTAATAAAAAGCCATGGATAATGGCAGATATTTTGGTTTTCCCACCCGATTGAATATTGGCTGAGCTACGCACAATTACCTGGGTAATTGGGAGTCCACCAATTAAACCGGAAAGAATGTTGCCGGTACCCTGTGCAAGTAATTCCCGGTTGGTAGGCGTAATGCGCTTTTCCGGATCCAGTTTGTCTGTTGCTTCCACGCATAAAAGGGTTTCCAGGCTTGCTACAAGTGCAATGGTAAATGCAGTGACCCAAACTTCCGGTCTGGTGATTGCAGCAAAATTCGGAAAACTGAACTGGGATAAAAACGAACTAAAGTCGGAAGGAACAGGTACAGAAACCAGGTGGGCAGGGATAATCTCCAAGGCACTATTTCCTTTCGTGAAATTGTAAAATAAAATTCCTAATACTACGGCAACCAGAGGCCCTTGGATTATTTTAAATATTTTGGCTTTTTTTGACAGGTAATTATCCCAGAACAAGATAATACCTAAACCAATGATCGCAATAATAGTGGGCCCCAGGCTGATATGGCTAAACATTTTAAATATCTCGGAAAAGGTATTGTTGCCATCAACCTGAAAGAAGGCAAAATCACCTTCCGGATCAGAGTCGTACCCGAAAAAGTGTGGAATCTGCTTTAGAATAATAATTATACCAATTCCGGTAAGCATGCCTTTTATGACAGAAGACGGGAAATAATAGCCAATTATACCTGCTTTGAGCAGGCCAAAACCCAACTGGATAATTCCACCTAAAACAACTGCCACCAAAAAATTTTCATAACCGCCCAGTGTTCCGATGGCTGTCAGGACTATGGCTGCTAATCCGGCAGCTGGACCACTTACGCCAATTTGGGAGCCACTTAAACTCCCTACTACTATGCCGCCAACAATTCCGGCTATTAACCCTGAAAAAAGAGGGGCGCCACTGGCAAGTGCAATACCGAGGCATAAAGGAAGGGCGACGAAAAAAACTACAACACTTGCAGGTAAATCACTTTTGATATTTCCAAACAGGGAAATATTCTTATTTGTACTCATGGGTTAGATAAATTTTTGATTTTTAAATTAAGAGTTTGCCGGGATTCTATTAATCGGCGTCAAAACGGTTCCGTTTTTCCAAATCAAGGCGCAAAAACCGGGAAGAAACCCTTTCGGGATTTCCCAAGAATGCATAATCACAAAGCCTGATACAGGGGAATTAGTCAGATATCAATGCCATGAAAAATGCTCCGCATGGCTGGGTTTGCTAAACGAATTCAGGAGGCGGACTGTGGATTTCCAAGTAGGGGGGACGTAAGCGAATGGCCTCCATATTTGGATTGGAGGCATAGAGTGGTTCATTAAACTTAAAATCGAGATAGGCGTTTGAAGAAGATTCAATTTTAGAATCATCCTCCAGGTGGTCTGAATTTTCTTTTTCAGATTGGCTATCCGCTATGTTTTTGCTTAAAGAATAAACAGGTGATACTAATACTTCAAGCACCATCTCGTTGAGAACAAGTGGGGAAAGAAAGAAAAGTATGCACAAAAATTTCATAGTTCGATTCTTTTGCGGGGCAAATATACAGCAATAGTTTTAAAAATGATAGTATTACTGTTAAGTGAGTGTTAATTTTTATTCCAGCTCGGATTAGCGGGTAAAATCAAACTTCTTTACTGCCTTATCTTTTTGAAATCTTACTTTTTTGACGGCTACATTTAAACCGATCAATTTTGGGGTATCCCTTTTTGAGATGTTTCTGACTGACTCCGCTATTTACGCGTTTTCGCCAAAGCTTAAAACTGGATTGTCGGAGAGATCTCCGCCTGAGTTTGATCCCTTCTTGTTCGCTGAGATTGAATTGAACGTAAATTGCTTCAAAGGGCGTCCGGTCTTTCCAGGTCAGCTCAATAATCCGATCTTTTTCTGCCTCAGAAAGGGTACTTACTCATACTTTCAATGTTGACATCCCGCCATCTACGTTTATGATCTGCCCCGTTATCCAGGAGGCTTTATCCGACAGGAGGAATGCCGCAGCCTGTGCAATATCTTCCGGTGTACCGATCCTTTTTAAGGGGTGTCTCAGCGCATTCGCTTCCTTTTTTTGCTCGGTATTGAGCATTTTGGCTGCCAGCGGAGTTGCTGTAAGTGAAGGCGCAATAACATTTACCCGAATGGCTGGTGCAAACTCAGCAGCCAGTGCTTTACAGAGTCCTTCTATTGCTCCTTTTGAGACAGCTACCTGTGCATGAAAATTGAATCCGGCCTGCACTGCCACCGTAGAAAAAAGGACAACAGAAGCTTGTCCGGACTTCTTCAATGCAGGTAATGCAGCCTGGATTACTTTGATTGCTCCGAGCACCTGGAGCTCAAAATCTTCTAAAAAATCTTCCGGCGTTATTCGCTTAAACGGAAGGAGATTAATAGAACCCGGACAATAGACAAGTCCATCCAGTTGGGTTGGCAGAAAGCTTAAGTCCATTTCCACCCGGACATCCAAGGGGAAATATTTCAAATTTGGAGCACCGGATGTTTCGTGTTGGAAGTAAGTACCAACTACCTGATTTCCTTCTGTTGCCAGCTGTAAAGCCAGCGATTTCCCGATCCCGGAGGAAGCGCCGACAATGAGGTAATTTTTCATGAAGGCGAAACAGGAAAACGGCAGCTTTGTTTACAATTTTAAAGGGTCTTTAGCACTTTATAGGTCTGATTTCCAATTTTCAAAAAATAAATACCGCCAGCAAGTTGATGCACATCCAGTTCTAATATATCAGAGGTGCTCAATCCCGATAAAAACACTACACCCTGCGCATTTGTCAGCTGAAATTCTCTGGTTTCGGGGGTTTCAAAGGCAACTGTAAGAAAGGAATTGGATGGATTAGGATAAATCTGAACAGCTTCCGACTCTACTAGCTGCTGATTTGTTCCGGTAGTGTAGAGTAATCCGTTGATGTCGTATTTTGAAAAGAACCTCCATATTTCAACAGATGCATTAATATCATAATTGGTGCCAGGGAAATTAAAGATACTTCCGGGCCAGCAATGTTCTCCTTCCAGGATCTTGAAATGCTCGACTTCAGTGCCTGCATCTCCGTTTACATACCGAAAATGTTGTACGGTAGTACCGTCTGTTGTATTAATATCAGGCACCGTATTTATGATAGGAGGATTCTCGCAGTTATTAAAATCGGCCCAAAAGTTCACAACATCTTCCGTGGATTCGATCCAATTGGCTCCATTGTAGGGTACTGTTTGGTCTGCCGTTCCATGGATTTCCATGACCGGCATGGGATGTTCCGGATTACAACTGTTAAACTGGCCGAGATTCATTGTTCCGGTAACCGAGGCAATAGCCGCGATTCGATCACTCAGCTCACAAGCCAGTTTGTAGCTCATAAAGCCGCCATTCGACATGCCTGTTGAATACACCCGGTCAGTATTAATATTATACTCCAGGGCCAGTGCATCGATCAGGGCTTCTGTAAAGCTTACATCATCTACATTGCTTGCTCCCCAGCCAACATTCCAATGGTTTATGCCAAAAAGGTCAGGCGTGCCCATCGGACAAACAAGTAAAAAACCAGCTGTATCAGCAATTGGGCGAAAATCGCCATATAACATCTGCTCTCCGGCGGTACTGGAATAGCCATGATAATTCAATACTAATGGTGCCGGAGTACTGGCAGAATAGGAGGCCGGAACATACAAAATATAGGTTCGTGTGAGGCCATCGTGCATAATAGACCCATTAATAGTCTGTTGGCCAATGACCAGGTTAGGGAGACAAAGCAATACAAGGTATAGGAGGATTCGCTGTTTCATACTTCCGGTTAATTCTAGTTCTAATTCAAAAAATCGCACTAATATAAATAGGGAATAATGCGGTATTTCACTTTTTGGGTATATACATTCCATAATTCCCCATATTTGTCGGCACAGCGCTTATCATCATCCAATTGTCTGGGCAGCAGCAGTGCGACATAATAGAGTGGATATAACCAGGGCCAGAAGGAGCCGGGATATCCTACGCTTAAGGCAATACCGGAAGCCATTAAAATTTCTCCGAGGTAGTTAATGTGCCGGCTCGCGCCCCAAAATCCATTCACCAAAAGGGTTCTTTGTCCATCCGTAACGGTTTCTGGGATAATGCCTAAAAAGGACCGACCTGGCTGGGTCTTGAAATAAAATTTTTGCATGTTGGCTCCTCGAGCCAGCGTCCATCCGAAAATAAAAACCAGAAAACAGGCGATTAGTTGTAAGGTTGTTAAATGCGGATTAGGTAAATAAACTGTTGACCAGAGTGCCACAGCATAAAAATAAGGGTAGAAGGTCAGGCAACCCCAGCCTAATTTAAAGCCCACTCGTTCAGCGAAAAAATCATACGTATATAAATGTACCTCCTCAAAAGTCAGATAATCGAAAATGAAGTAGGTCAACATGGCTGCACATAAAAATATACCGGATGATGCTGCTGCCCCAAATTCGAAATAATGAAAAGCTGAAAAGCTCAGCACATTTAATTGGAGCATCACTGCGCCAATGAGGTAAAGCCACATTTTTGAATCAATTTTTCCGGAAAAAAACTGCGGGTTCTCCAATCGCCCGAGAAACAGATCTGCAAACAACGATTTTCCGGTGGACGGTGCGGACAACACGATCCAAAAGGTAAAAAGTAGTCCCAAGGTAAAAGCCCCTGCCAGACTATACCACCTGATTGTGTAGAGCCACTGGTAATCGACAATTTTAAAACAGCCCAAGGCAAACCAGAGGCTTATAGAAAGGATTAATACAAGGCGGCCATTTAATCGGTAGGTTAATTTCTTGCCTGTCTGGCTATCGGTAACATAACCGGTAACCTGGCGAGCAGGTAGAAAATAATGAAACAGGGTAATAAACGCGTAAATCACCCAAGGGGTAAAAAATCCAAGTAAATTTGTACTCATGAGAGGTTCTTCGTGTTCTTTTTCATAATGAAAATAGCTGCTTTTTTGGGAATTAATCTCCCCATGAAAAAGCGGGCAATCTTGTTTGTAAGGCCGGGGGTAACACTTGGACCATTCCCAAGTGCAGCAAGTGTTTCGGATACTACCTGATCGGCATCCAGGGTGCCGGGTGCATCTTTTTGTTTTTCTGCTTCCAGGTAACCGGGTGTTCGAATGGCACCTGCACAGGAGGCAATAACGTCTATGCCCTGATCTTTTAATTCGCTCCAAAGTCCTTCCGCCAAAATAAGGTTAAAGGCTTTTGATGCCGCATAGGTCGCTATTTTCGGACTACCCTGATTTCCAGCCAGAGAAGACATTAAAATAATACCTCCAGTTCTTTTTTTCGCCATACGGCCAGAAAGCAACTTGCTTAGTATTAGTGGTGTCCGGATGTTGACATCCACAATTTTAAGGAGCTCTCCTTCCGGAATATCCTGGAAGTATCCAATTGGTGCATATGCAGCATTATAGACCAGTAAGCCAATGTCCATGCGCAGACCTTCCACAAAATTAATCGTCTGTGGAATATCTGCCAGATCAATCGATGCATACTGGATTTCGACTGAAAACTTCTGCCTGAGAACCAAGGCCAGGTCCTCCAGCTTTTCTTTCCTTCTGGCAATTAAAATCAAATTTAGGCCCCGGCTTGCAAGTGCTTCCGCAAAGGCAGCTCCGAGTCCTTCGGAAGCTCCGGCCACAAAGGCCCATGGACCATATTTAGTTTTAAAATTGGCCATTAATATAGGTTCAGTAAGGAGAAAAATTAACCTTTCGATATACAATGAAAGGTATTATGCTGCTCAGTAAGTTACTTGACTTTTTGTAGAAAACGAAAAGTTTGCAGGCTATGTGTAGTCCGCCTTTCTTTCTGTAATTTGCAGAACCTCAGTCTATAGCTGACGCGAAGCCAATGTGGTTGTCAACAAGGCGCAAAACCTGCCTTCCTTCCTAGCGCAAGCCAAAAGCAGGTAAGCCTAGGCGACACCTTAGCGTCGGAGCCCTATAGCTATCGGGGGCAACAAAGTGGACAGCCGCAGTAGCAAGTGAAAACGACTTAAATCACTTCGATTCGGGTATCGTAACCTCTTAAACAACATCCATATGCCAACGCGAAGAAAGTTTATTAAACAGGTTTCAATTACAACAGGAGGAATAATGCTTGCTGCTCCTTCCTTTTCACAGATAATACCTGGTAAAAAGAAAAAGGTCATTATAATCGGTGCTGGTTTTTCAGGCTTAGCAGCGGCTTTTAAATTAAATCAACAAAACATTGACTGTGTCGTGTTAGAAAGCCGCGGACGAATTGGCGGCAGGGTTTTTTCGCATCAGATTTCAGATGATCTGGTCATAGAGTTAGGCGGTGAATGGGTCGGAAATTCACATACAAGAATTCAGGAATTATGTGAAGAATTAAATCTGGAATTACTAAATAACCAATTTGACACCCATTTAATTTACAAGGGAAATTATTCGCCGGCAGGCGCCTGGGATTATACTGAAAAATGGAAGCAGACTTTAAAGAAGATGATCGATGATTATCCAAAATTAACAGAAGCAGAGATGCTGGTGTTGGATAAAATGGATTGGTGGCGTTATCTGGTACAAAATGGTTGCGATGGCCGGGATTTAGACATCCGCGAATTACTGGACAGCACTGATTTTGGGGAAGGCCTACGACATGTTTCTGCTTTTTCCGCTTTCGCTGAATATGCAGAAAGTAGCGAAAAGAATGAAATGGATATGAAAATAAAAGGCGGGAATGGCATGCTTGCCAAACGTTTTGCGGAAGAAATAGGAGAGGAGAAAATTTTATTAAAACATACTGTTACCCGGATTGAGCAAGGGGATAAAGTAAAGGTGTATTGCGACAATGGCACTGTGTTTGAAGGAGATAAAATTATTTGTTCCATTCCGACTTTTGCCCTAAAGAAAATTGATTGGCAACCTGGATTGCCCACCGAAAAGATTGCCGCGATCAATGAGTTGCAATATGCCCGTATCAATAAACATGCACTGCTGTTTAACAAGCGTTTCTGGAAGGACGAAAGCTTCGATATGATCACCGACCAAACACCCCATTATTTTTATCATGGCACCAAAAATCAAGACTCCCAAAGCGGTGTTTTAATTTCGTACAGCATCGGCGAGAAAGCTGCGGTAATCGCCAATCAATCCAATGCTTTCAATGCCCAAATGGTGGCCAATACCCTGAAAACACCTTTTGGAAATGTGCGTTCGAAACTCAAAAAACAGGTAAATTACTACTGGGGAGAAGACATGTATTCGAAAGGCGCCTATGCCATGTATGGCACCGATCAATGGTTCCGGGTTAGACCCATTTTGCAAGAATCTTTCCTACATACCCACTTCTCCGGCGAACACCTGGCAGATTGGCAAGGCTTTATGGAAGGCGCCGTAAATACTGGAGAGGATGCAGTAGATAATTTATAAACAAATACGCTACTACCTGGATACCCTGCATTCAGGTAGTAGCTTCCTCTCTGCCTCCCCACGTGAAACCCCTCCGCGCCCTCCGCGAGTCAAAAAACATCGCCTCCGCGTGAAACCCCTCTGCACCCACCGC
>JAGQWR010000080.1 GCA_020437105.1 Saprospiraceae bacterium | reverse complement strand
GGTCATTTTTCAGCTTGTTGCCAACATCTTGCTATGTGCAGTAAAAGCGAATTTATGCCGCCTTCCCTCAATGGCTTTTTCGATGTTTTAATATTTTCAAGTTGCCTCTAACCAGAGGATTATAAGTTCAAATTACATCTATTATTCTAAAAAGTCTAGTGGACTTTTTACGTTTTTAATGTCCACATCAGAGACATGGATGTATCGTTGGGTCGTTTTGATGGATTGATGACCTAAAAGCTCTTGTACAGTTCGTACATCAACTCCCCGGTTTATTAAATGGGTAGCAAAACTATGGCGTAAACTATGCAAAGTACCACGTGGATTTACACCGCTGTTTTTTACTGCACGCCGAAAAATATTTTGTAAGCTGGTTTCACTATACTGCGATTTATGCGTACCCTCAAATAGCCATTTCTCAGGCTTATACCGACGGATATACTGGTCCAATTCTCGGGAAATACGCTGGCCGATGATGGTTTTTCGATCATAACGGCCTTTGCCTTCTCTAATCATCAAACTTCCTTCCTTCAGGTCTAAGTCCGATTTTTCTAAACGTAATAATTCTCCACGCCGTAAACCGCCAGCATAAATTAAACGCAACATAACCCGATGCTTCTCATTCTTGATAGCGTCAAATAATTCCTGAACCTCCCTGACAGAAAATACAATTGGTAATCTTCTGGCCTTCTTGGGACGAGGTATGTCCCAATACTCCCGCTCACCAACTTTTACTTTCTCAAAGTAAAACTTAAGCGCATTGATTATCTGGTGCTGTGTAGCAATAGCCAGATTCCTTTCACGGGTAATCTGTACAATAAATTCCTTGGCATCTGCAATGGAGAGAACTTCCGGAGCTATTTCATCCATCGCTTTTAAGAATTGACGAAAATGACTCAAATACGATTTTACCGTACTCCAACTCTTGCGCTCTAACTGTAACTGGTCTTTGTATTCTTTGAGCGCTTTGGTCTGTAATTCATTCCACTTTTTGGATGGATCTAGATAGGGGAAATAAGCATAAATATGATCCAAACTTAACTGGTTATCAGGTACATGCCAGAATTTAGCCTCTCTATCCCACAATCGCCCAGGAATAGCTCGCACTTTTTTGTGGAGAACATAATCAATAGTATTTAATAATGCGATCCGAGGTTTACCATCTCTGATTACTGATTCCATCCTAACTTTCGGAACACTTCTCTCCTCACTCATCTATACGGGATTTTAATAAATAATAAAATCTAATTGGTTTGGCACCCGTATTTCTCTCCATGAAGTTGTTTAAAAATGCCTGCTGAGAGTCCGGGAATTGATTTTTTTCCAATTGAGGCTTTTTTTGAGCCGCATAGCAGCGCGCTACGGGGCGTTAAAAAACCGAAAAGTGGAGTAAAAAGGCTTTTCCGGAAACCAAGGAGGTATCCTTAAACAACTTCAATATATTAATTTCCTGGTAAATACCCCCTTTGCCCGATCCAACTTTTCTCCATAACTTCCACCATGCCTAAATCTGTTTCTTTTCGAAAAGGCTTGTCAAGCCTGCTATTTTGGTCTGTTATTTCTGCCGCTTTTATCGGACCCGGAACGGTTACTACCGCTGCAAAAGCAGGTGCCGGATTTGGACTTGCCCTCCTCTGGGCACTCTTTTTCTCTACACTCGCTACTATTCTACTCCAGGAAGCTGCCGCCAGAATTACAATCGCTTCCGGACAGTCACTCGGACAGGTACTCAACCAGAAATTCCAAGGGCCCGGTGGCCAATTTCTTAGAAACAGCCTTTTCTTTGCGGTGGCTTTTGGCTGCGCTGCCTACCAAACAGGTAATATCCTCGGCGCCCTCTCCGGTATAGAATTAATCGCTAAATTCCCATCCTGGATACCCTTGCTGCTTATTGGCGGAATCGCCACAGCCTTGCTACTCCTTGGCAACATAGTCTGGATCGCCCGCTGCCTGGGCCTGCTGGTTGCAATAATGGGCGCACTCTTTATCTATCTGGCCACACAACTGGATCTGCATGCGCTGGATATTCTCTCATCTGCCTTTAAACCAACATTCCCGGAAGGGGCTACCTTACTAATTACAGCACTCATCGGAACCACAATCGTACCCTATAACCTCTTCCTGGCATCCGGCATAAGCCGCTCCCAAAATCTGCGCGAAATGCGCATCGGCCTTATTCTGGCTATCGCTATAGGAGGCATTATCTCTATGGCTATCCTCCTGGTTGGCACTTCCGTGGAAGGGGCTTTTTCTTTTGAAGCACTCGCTGCTACTCTCTACCAACAACTCGGTCCCTGGGCAGCCAGGCTCCTCGCACTCGGACTATTTGCCGCCGGCCTCAGTTCTGCTATTACAGCTCCACTTGCAGCAGCTGTTACCGGATCAAGCCTCCTAAATTGGAAGCCGCAAGGCACAAAATATAAAGCGACCTGGATGAGTATCCTGGCTATCGGCTTGCTCTTTAGTTTACTACAGGTCAAACCAATTCCGGCTATCATCCTGGCTCAGGCTATAAATGGTGTCCTGCTCCCCTTTGTGGCCATTTTCCTGTTCCTGGCCGTGAATGACCGCCATATTCTTGGCGACCGCTTTGTTAATCATCCCGCAATCAACGTATTGTTTCTGCTTATCACGGGCCTGGCCGTCTGGCTTGGCTTGCACAATATTATACGTTTGTTTGATCCGGAATCAACTGAGTATTGGACCCTATTTCTAAAAGGTGGAGGTGTTCTCTTTACCTGGGTTTTCCTCATACTACGCATAAGCAACAGTTCTAAACAGTAAATACCTCCCTTCAAATTCTGTGTGAAATAAAAGCCCGGTCAGTTTAATTATTCTGTTTATTTCACCCTATCTTTCGACAAAACTTCTACAAAATGGCTAATACCGAAGACTGGATTAAAGAAGATTTTCTCGCGCTCATGCTTTACTATGCTGCTAGTGCAGATATGGAGGTCAGTGAATCTGAAGTAGAGGTGATTGTTCAAAAAGTTGGTAAATCACATTACCTCAAAGCAAAGGATACGTTCAATTTACTTTCTGATCATGAGGTAATCGAATTGATTGTTGAATTGAAAGAACGGTTCTATCCAGGTTCTGACGGAAAAGACCAGTTGGATGCCCACCTTAAAGACATCTTTCAAGCTGATGGAGAAATCGATCAGATGGAACGCATGATCCGTATGGGGCTTGATCACCTGTTCTAAAAAAAAACGGGCACCGGAAATCTTTCCAGGGCCCGCCAATTCTAAAGGGTGTTGGTGTTTATTATTCTTAGTGGTTTACTTCGGCTATAAGCTGCATGTCCTCTACCTGCGTCATACTCATTAATGGCTTTCTTCCGTCCATGATTTTCCGGTTGGTGCGGGCTTCTTCGTCAACTAAAAATACCCCACCTGCATTTTCCAGATAACTCAGTTCTCCCATAATTGGTGACTGTCAAGGTTGCTCCGTTTTCAATCATCAAGTAGGCAATTGGCTCAATGTTGGAATTTATTACCGGATAGAAATCGCCACGAGTTGACTGATTCGAGATCAATACCACGTTATCCCATCCTGTTACATGGTTGTCGCTCCAGCTTCTTGGGTTGTCCCAATTCGTCTCCTGACCAGGAAAACCTCCTACCCAGTTTACCTGAGCAGTCATGGTACCGGATGTAATAAAGAAGATACAAGTCAAGGCGTAAATGATTTGGAATGATTTCATGATATTAGGCTTTTAATGTTTGCAAATTGTTCGATACAAAGATGGGGGCAAACAGCCTGCTTAAAACAGCATAGAAAGGGGGTAAATGCAAAACCACGTAGAAATACGCGGAACCAAAACTTCGAAGTAAATTTGTCTTTGAAGTTTTTTATTAGAACTATATTATGAAGGAGCCTATTCAAGAAATTCTGGATACCTGCCATGAAATGATTTTCAATGGCAAGGATTATCTGGATGTCAAAAAATACCTGGAATCACTCCAACTGGAAAAGGAGGCCGAAAAACTCCTCTTGTTGAAAGCAGATGAAATGTTGGTGCAGTACCAGCTTTTCTCCCAACATAAAACTCAGGCCATTAATGTCATGCTCGCAGGAGGACTCATCCTGCTTATCGGACTGGCTTTCACTATTGGTACTTATATTCTTGGAAAAAGCAGATATATCCTAGCTTATGGCATCATCCTTTCCGGTGCATGGATTCTTAAGCGTGGTTATGCTAAATATCGGCTTTCGCCGGAACAGGCGCTGCAATCAACAAAAGGACGAAAAGGAAAATTTGAACGCTATTAATCAATTATAATACACCCCGAGCTTCCAGATGCCGAAGCCAGATAGCAATTGTCAGGGCACGGCTTAATCCCTCTTCTCCGCCTCGCTTTTTGCGTAACATTGGATCCAAATACGTGCTTTTTAGATTTGGAGCAAAGGTTTTCAGCACTTCCGAATCACTCGAATCCAGCAACTTATTCCAGCGTAAAAGAGCAGTTTCCTGCCTCATCCAACTACCATAATCGGTATATTGGTAATTCCCGACAAGGCCTGAACGCCTTATTATTTGTGGCACTTTCAACAACAATGCCCATTCGGTCAGGCGGGTTTTATGCAAGGGTATTCCTGTTAATTTCCAGGGAATGGATTTGAATAATTTTGGAAAATGTTTGAGTAGCATGGCAGAATATAGATGATTCCTCAGCCTGTAATCTACTGGTAATCCGTATAGAAATTCAATCAAGCGAAAATCCAAAAAGGGCGTAAGCTGTGCTAAAGACTGATTCCATTCCCGCACGGCAGCCAGCGTACAATTCCGGACATGCTGATCCAGCCAATAAGCATCCGACTGCCTGTTTCCGTAAAAAGGATCATTCGGTGGAAACTGATCGGCAAAACGACCCAAAACAGCATGAGCTTCCGGCATGGAGACACTTGATGCTTTCATATTCCCAAAGCCTTTAAACAGCGCATCCCCACAACAACCGTTTAAATTCCAATCAGATAGTTGGGCATTCTCGAGGTAGTTGGGCACATGGTGCAGGTGCATGTAGCTGGCCATTCCGTCCGATCGCCAAATGGCTTCTTCCCGATGATCCATCCAGTTTTTTGGCTCAAGCAGTAATATCCGATGCGATATACCGGCTTGCTTTGCTACTTTTGCGGCAATTTGCACATCCCAACTATCCGCTCTCCCAAAGGTGTAGGAAACTACGGTTTTTTGTTCGCCAGCCAGGGCCAACAACAAGCGGCTGTCCAAGCCACCACTTAGGGATACGCCAATTGTACCGGTCTTCGCCGAAAGGCTCTCCTGCATCATATCGCGCAAACGCACTGCCAACTCATCTACAGCTTCCTCAAAAGAATAGTCCGATTGGGGGATGTCTGCCCAGGTCCAATACCGCGCTTTTTCCCAGGATTGCATGGTCATATCATACTCCCAGATGGAAGCGGCAGGCAAGACAAGCACTTCGGCAAACCAGGTCATATCGCCAGGCAAATAACCACATTGCAAAAAGGCTTCGAGGGCATCCGGGTTTAGGGTAAATTCCAGTTCTTTTAGCTCAAACAGGGCGCTTAAGCGGTTGCTCCAGGCAATATTTCCATTTTTTTGATAGAGATACAAAGGACTAAAACCCAGACGATCCGTATAAAATTGCAGCTTTTTTGACGATGCGTCATAGCAAACACCACTCAGGGGGAATCGCTGTTTTTCTAAAAAGTGTGCTAAGTCACCACCAGTAAATGCGCCTTCCAAAATAAATTCCGGAAAACCTCCTTTTTGCAACCTTCCTAAAAAATTTGCCATCCTATCTCACCATTTCACCTGCACGCAATCCAGGGCGAAACAACTCCCGCTCCCAACGCCAATTGTGTACTTGCAACCAACCATCAATACATCGAATATAGGTTTTGCCACCCTGATCTTTCTGAATGCTTCCTGCCGGTAATTTGATATCCAGTTCCGGATGATCCTTGACGGGCTGTCCATCCAAAATTCGAATCTTTCGGGTGCGATAAACAGCCCAGGCGATACCTGTCCGCACAATGCAGTGAATTTCTTCCAACGTATAATCGTCCCAACACAGGCGGGCATCTTCTGGCCGATTATTCCAAAAGTAAGAAGACTCCAATCCCTTGTTAAGCAATTCTATCCGCCCGGAGCGCAAAAATACGTCCGCTGTTTTTTCAACCAGCTCAGGCAAACTTTGTCCGATTTTCTGGTAAAGCTGACTATAGTTTAAGTCCGGCAAATCGAAGCGTACCTGGGCCAAAATTTCTCCCTGATCAATCTCCGAAGTCATGCGATAAGCTGTCAACCCGGTTACGGAAGCTCCATTTCGTATAGCCCAAAAGTGCGGATGTGCGCCCCGAAAAGCAGGCAATAAAGACGGATGAAAACCCAGCGCTCCCTGCGGGGGGATATCCAACCAGGCTCTTTCCAAAATCTGCGGATAGGCAGCACAAATAAATAAATCGGGTTGCAGTGCCTGTAATTCCTGTAGGCCTTTCGGCGAATTTACATCCTCAATCAAACGTAATTCTATTCCATGTTCCCGGGTCAGGCGAAGCAGCCAATTGCTGTTTTTACGAGCATAATACCACTTTCTCATTTGCCTAGGCAGCCCTAAAACCCTGTTCTTATTCAGTTTTTTATCAAATGATTTCCACGTAAGCGGTGTACCGGCAATAACAACTTCCGGATGAAGGTCCGTTCCGACAAGTGCTTCCAGACTTTGCCGCCCAAAAAGAGATTCATGCCCACAGAAAAAAACGATTTTCATTTGCGTATTTATTGGGATTCTATACCAGCCTGCCCGGGATTGTAATATACTAATCGACTGTCTGAAAAAACACTTCAATAGCCTCCGAAATATACTTTAAATCCGCATCTCCTAATCCGGGATAAATCGGCAATCGAAGCAAACGTTCACTCTCTTTAGTTGTAAAATTATCTGTACCCTCAAATCGACAAAAGGCCTTTCCCGCAAGGGATGCGTGCAAAGGTATGTAATGAAAATACGCAGAAATAGACCGATTTGCCAAAAAATCGGCCAACTGATTCCGACTGGAGCCGTCTTCCAACTTTATGAAAAAAATATGGCCGTTGTGCTCCGAACCAACAATAGGGTTTGGCAATTCCAATTTTCCGGCTTTTTCGAGCGGCGAAAGCAGCGCAACATAGCGGTCAAAAATGCGCTTACGCTCCTGGGTGACCGTGGCTACCTCATCCAATTGGGCTGCCAAAAATGCTGTACTCGGTTCTCCCAACAAGTAGCTGGAGCCAACCCCCGTCCATTCGTAAAACGCCACCTCGCCCCGAATAAAATCAGGCCGATTTGTTCCCTTTTCCCGAATCTGTCGCGCAAGCGGTAGCCACTCCGGCCGGTTGATTACTAAAGCCCCCCCTTCGCCACAATGGATATTCTTGCTTTCATGAAAACTAAAGGTGGCCAGATCGCCAAAAGTGCCCAACGGACGGCCCTTATAACTGGCACCAATGCAATGTGCCGCATCTTCAATTAAAATAAGTTCATGCTTTCGCGAAAGCGCTAATATCGTATCCATCTCACAGGCCATTCCGGCATAGTGCATCACTACAAGAGCCCTGGTTTTGGACGTAATAGCTCCTTCAATAGCAGTAGGATCTATATTCATATCACCCGGGCGGATGTCCACAAAAACCGGAACAGCCCCACGCAAAACAAAGGCATTCGCCATCGAAACAAACGTAAAAGAAGGCATGATTACCTCATCTCCCGGCCCAATGCCCGATAACAAAGCAGTCATCTCCAAAGCATGCGTGCAGGAAGAAGTCATTAGTACAGCAGGGTTTCCTAAAAGCGCTCCCAGTTTTTCCTCGCATATAATCCCGAAAGGGCCCGGACCGGCAAAGCGGTTACTCCGGAGCAGGTCATCAAAATTTGCCGCTTCCTTTCCGGAAAGATAAGGTCGGTTAAAAGGAATTTGCTTCACCTGGTTCTAACATTTGTTGGGCAAATTACGTAGTTAAGTGCATAAATCACTAACCACTTACGGAAAGTGGTTCTATTCATGCTAACTGGTACCAGAAAAGAATCGGTCTGTTATATTGATTAATTTGTGCGCTTACTTACCTTCGACAAGTGACAAAATCCCAGGAGAAATACCGCTTGCTTTGCCAGGAAAATTATATTCCCTGGTATGCCACCGACTGGTGGCTCAATACCTTGTGTGGCCCACAAAATTGGGAGGTATTTTTTGCAGAAGATTCAAAAGGGCAAATCCTGGGTGCATTACCTGTCTGCCAACGGAGGATTGCCGGGATTCGGCTCTTTCTTCAACCCGCACTCACTGCTTATTTGCATATTTGGATAAAACCACCAACGAGCGAGCGGGCTGTTTATCAAAACAATCGCTCCCAGCGTATCCTCCAGGATCTGGCCAAACAAATTCCAATGGCACCGCTTTTCGACCTTCAATTTGATGAAAGCTTGCAAAATGCGCTCCCATTTCATTGGCAGGGCTTTAAAAATACACTGCGTTATACATATCAGTTTTCTGACCTTTCCGAACCCGCTAAAATTTATCGGGAAATGGAAAGTAGCGCCAGAAACCATATCCGCAAAGCAAGCGATTTGCTGCAGATAGATCCAAATGCCCCCGCCACGGTTTTACTCGACCTGGTTCGGAAAAGCATGAATAGAAAAAATATCGCCTTCCGGCTAACAACGGAGCGGTTTCAGGAAATCACGGAAAACATCCAACAACACGCCACACTCAAAATATACGCTGCCTATAATCAAGAACAAGAGCCTCAAGCTGCTATTGCCGTTATTTGGGATGCAAAACGCGCGAGTTTTTGGCTTAGCGGAAGCAGTCAAGCCGGCCGAAAATCAGGTGCGATCTACCTCTTGCTCTGGGCAGCCATAAAAGAAGCGGCAAAAAAAGACCTGATCTTTGATTTTGAAGGGAGCATGGCCCCATCCGTAGAAGCCGTATTCCGTTCCTTTGGAGCCACCCGGACACCCTATTACCGACTCTACCGGGCAAAACCCCGAATTTTAAGCCTGCTGCGGATATGAGTTCCATCGATCAAAATACCTACGAAAAACACAGTCAGGCAGCCCTGCACTGGATCAAGGCTAGCCTCGATGTGCACGACGGACAGGGGAGTGCAGCATTCTATTCTCGTGTTAGATACCCGTTTAAAGGCTGGGCACCTCCTTACCCGGAAACAACGGGTTACCTGTTGGAAACACTGTATCAATACCAGGATGAAGCTGATTGGATAAAACAGGCTATTCCCACGATCATTGATTGGTTGCTTTCGGTACAACAGGATTCCGGTGCCTTCCCGGCGCTTTACGCGAATAGCGGGAAACCCAGTATTTTTAATTCCGGCATGATCCTCTTTGGCATGGCAGCTGCGCATGAAGCACAAGAAGACCCTCGGATACTTCAGGCCATGCGGCGAGCGGTTTCCTGGATCATGGACCAGCTTTCAACAGAAGATTGTTGGCTGGAGGCCCAAAGTCCGACCTATTATAGCCGGGTGATTTGGGCACTTTTAATCTGTGAAAAATGGCTCCCTGATCTTCCTCTTCGAGTGCGTATGAGACCGGTGCTAGACACTTATCTGGACCGTGTCACACTACAATATTCCTTCCGGGGATGGGGTTTTAATGCTTCCGATCAGGCGTTTACACATACTATTGCCTATACACTCAGAGGTTTTTGGGAAGCCGGCCAACTACTCGAAAATCAACGGGCAATCCTCCATGTGAGGGAATCACTGAGTCGGTTCATCCACACCTGCCATTCAAAAGGAATTGCTGGCGAATATGATTTAAATTGGGTAGGAAATCACCGCTTCCAATGCCTAACCGGTAATCTTCAATTGGCCCTGCTTTGTTTCCGTATCGGAGAAGATTATGCTAAAACAGGCTTCCGATTGATCCAGGAAACGCTACCGCATCAGCAATTAAATCCAGGTAAAAAAATAGTCGGCGCCCTTCCCGGCTCTGTTCCGTTTTCCGGTCCGTATCAACGATTCAAATACCCAAACTGGGGTTTAAAATTTTTGCTGGACGCATTGAAAGCGGCCAACATTTATTAAAAAAGTAGTACTTTTTGAATCTGAAAAGAACATTAACTTATGAAAAAGACCCTAGGCTCCATTCTTCTTTTTGTCTTTATTGTAATACTGATTTCATCCTGTGCCCCGGAAGCAATCTGCGCAGAGGATGTAGCTACTCAAAAAGCCTATGGCTTCTTTGGCGGACTCATTCATGGCGTACTTTTGCCTTTTGCCGTTTTCGGGAAAATGTTTGGCATTAACACCGGGATCTATGCCGTAAATAACACCGGCCTGTTATACTGGCTCGGTTATTTCATTGGGATAGGGACTATCGGTGGTGGTGGCGCATATGGCGGAAGCCGCAGACGCAGAAAATAGGACTCCCTTCTTCTTTATTATTGATAAAATGTCATCCTGATTTTCAGGGTGCAGGTATGCTATTGTGCAGGGTGAAAAACCAACCTGACAGGTTGGCAACCTGTCAGGTCCCCAAGCCGAAGCACATTGCAAACATTTGTTTTTCAAGCGTTTACAAAATGGACCTGTCAGGTCGGCGACCTGACAGGTCCATTTTTAGGACATTAACCCGGTTTGGTTGAGCTTTAATAAAGCACCGTCACGTAGCCTTTAAACATTTTTCGTTTTTGCTCTCCGAGGACTTTATACCCTGCAACAACGGTATATACGCCACCCTGCACCCGATTGCCCTGATATTTACCGTCCCAGCGATCGGACATGCTCTGCCCCTCGTACATCAATTCGCCAAAGCGATTGAAAATCTGCCAGGTAATTTCCTCAATACCCGCTCCTTTAAAACCAAAAACATCGTTGACTCCATCTCCATTTGGGGTCATGGCATTGGGTGCAAATAATCTGTGATCGGGGGAGATACAAAGCTCCCGGGTAAACACCGACTCACAACCGCCTTCGTTTTCAATGGTCAGGGTGATTTCATATAATCCGGTGTCCTGATAAACATGACTTAGGTTGGCACCAAATTGATAAGGCGTCAAACCACTGCCATCACCAAAATCCCAATAGCCTGTTTTGCCACCTGAGCTAAAATCCAGAATTTGAACAAATCCATCCAATACACTAATGCAATCACCGGTTGGTGCTAGTCCAAAATTGGCCTGAATCGGTAAATAACCCGGCAATTGAATGGTACTCTCAATTACACAGCCCGTATTATTATCTGTAACCTCCAAAAGAATACTGGTCGGATAACTCTCTACATAATTCCCAATGGTGGGAGGATTGGTGTACCAAAGAAAACTGTAATCCAGCCCTGGATAAGCCTGCACCTCTGCCCAGGTAGTATCTTCAAAACAAACAGCAGGCCCCGTTTCAATCTCGGCATAAAAAGCCGGATGTACAAAAATGTCAATTATACCCACAGCCGGATCAGAGCAAGCATCCGAAGCCGTCACCGTATATACCGTCGAACTACCCGGCTGTACATTAAAACTTTGCCCGAAGCCCAGCAAGGGATCCCAGCTGTATGTAAAATTATTGAGAGAGCTTCCGCCATAAGCGGTGGCTGTTAAGTTTACTGTCTCGCCGGCACAAATGGAATCTGATTCCAATGGAAGGATTAACTCGATCGGCTGACCTACATCCATCGCCAGAATCTCCGTTTGTTCACATTCATCCACCCCGACCGTATATTCCACAATATGCGTCCCTGTGCCCAATTCGGCGGGATTGATATAGGTAGAAACCACACCATCAATAGTTAAGGTGCCGCCCATTGGTTGAAGGTCAAGGTATATGACCGTATCCTTAAAACAATAAAACTCTTCCAACCCGGAAACTACCACCGTTTCTAAACTGGTGACCTCGACAGTACCTTCCCCATAACACCCGTCTGCACTAGTGTAGGAAATAGTGTACGTGCCCGGACCAACAGCCCCCGGGTCAAATTGCCCGGAAAATTCATTGGTAATTCCGGGTCCCGACCAGGTTCCTCCGGCAACGGTGGTTTGTAGAAAGATCGGACTGGCAAGTTCACATACAATTTCGGAGGTGATTTGCGGACTCGGAAACACTTCCATGTACATACTATCTACACAGGTATTTGCCGTATAAATTAAAAGGTGCATACCCGGTCCTGCGACACCAGGGTCAAACTCATAATCTACACCACCCAAATATACAATGCCATTCCCCGTCCAGACTCCGCCGTAAGGCGACCGCTGAACCGATTCCCAATCCAGAAAAACAGCATCGTCTTGTGGACAGAAAGTCGGAGTATAATTCAAATAAATTTTAGTGTCCCTAATAAAAACGATACGGTCATCGGTACAACCATTTGCCGAAAAGGTGAGCGTATCATTGTCTCCATGGTTTAACAATCCCGGATCATACAGACCGGTAAATGGATCTACAATCCCCAAGCCTGACCACATACCCACTCCATTGGGTTGCCAGTTTCCGGGCAAAATAAACGGAGCCTGTTCCGGACATGCACTCAAATCCCAAACAGCATCGATTTGTTTTACGAAAACATCGAGCGTATCCGAGCAGCCGTTGATGTCATAAATAAGTTGGTGCGATCCAGGGCCGGCCTCATTGGGGTCAAAAATACCAAAGTCAACATCCACAATACCTGCTCCACTCCAAATTCCGCCGAAAGGCGAAACAGCAATCGGAAAGGCAGGCTCTGACTGGCAAATGGAATCCAACACCGGTAGCGTGATCAGATCAACGTTTATCCATTTAGAACCTGAACAGCCATTGGGATGGGTGTAAGTCACTTCAAAACTTCCAGCTGTTGCCGGTGGGGTAAACAAACCATCCGGGTCAATATTTGGGCCTGTCCAGACTCCGCCGACTGGCAAACCCCCGGACACAAAAAACGGAGCTGATCCCGGACAGGCGGCATCATCCGTTCCTTCATCCAATTCGAGGTAATCTATAAAAATGGTTGCCGAGCAACCATTCGGACCAGCATATATAACCGTATCCAACAAGCCATCTACCAAACCGGGATCATAATAACCTGTCCCTTCTTCCCCTTCGGCAATGCCCATACCAGACCATTCGCCACCTGGCGGCACAGCTGTCAGGAAAAAAGGATCGACTGAGGTACACAGGGAAGTATCCGAAAGAGACAATACCGGAATGGGCTCCGGGTCAACCAAGATGGTATCTGTCGCACTTGCTCCGTTGGCATCCGTTACCTCAACCATATAAATAGTCGGGCCAACAGGCATAACCACCAGCGTATCTGTATTGCCAGGCTCCGGACTCCAATCGAACATGTAGGTATTTGGATCGCCGCCGCTGGCTACAGCTACCAGGGTAATATTTTCTCCGGCGCAAGCCGTGGTACCCTGAAGCTCGATGATCACATTCAGGGGGCAATCATTTACCACAAAAGGCTCTACTGAGACCAGGGGGTAAACCGTCTCGCAAATGGTTTCGGAGGTATTATAAATGACCTGATAGGTGCCGCTAAAATCAATAGGCGGACTAAAGTTTAAAACCACCGTACTCGCCATGCCTCCTACACAGGGCATGGGCATCACCGAGGTAACTGTTGGGGAGATGGGACCGACAATAGAAAAGGCCCCGGCGTATAAGGAATCACAGGGAAGTGGCTCATCAAACGTGATAGTCATGGAGTTGCTCTCACAGGGTACATTGCCGATAGGCAGAATATCCGGCGGCACGGGCTCTTCAATGACAGTGGACCAAAAGGCCACCCAGCCGGTACAAGTCACGTTGGGATCACTCACAAAATTGACAGTCAGGTAGCCGCTATAGGCGATGATTTGTGGAGGATCCATTTCCCCTGTGTAGGCGGGCCCGATTTGCATCGAAAGCGTATCCGGGCCATCATATACCCGCAGGGAATCAAAATCAGCTTCCGTACAGAAACTCAAAAAATCCATGACAATCTGATCTGCCTCCGGAATGCAAATGGTAAAGGTATAATTCTCGTTATGGTCATAAGTACCCTCCGGATCACCAGCCTCACTGTCATACAGAAAGCCTTCACAATCGTTGACAATTTGATTGGACATGTAATACTCCGGCTGCGCAAACAATCCGGAAAGCGGGATAAATAACAGGATAGTGAGTGGTAAAAATTTTCGCATGGGTGTGTCGGTTTCCGGAAGCGTTTATTCTTTCTTTATAATGATCGGACCAGCCTTTAGGGTGTTGCTTTTATTACCGGCACGGTCTATCAGATAAATACTCAGTTCTGAAATTTCCTGGGTGCCGTTTCCCAATAAAAAGGTGGGAGAGAGTTTGAGGTCAAAACTGCCCGTAATCGAAATCGTAGCATCCTCCGGGGCAAGTGGTGGCAGGTAATATTCATCTGCTTCTTCCAGCCTGCTATCCTGCACAAAGATGGAATTGATATCCGGATCAGAAGTACCCAAATCCCCATCGCCATCTTCGTATTGGATGGTCACAATCAACTGCTCCGTAAACTGCACGATGGTATCCTGCGAAACTTCGAGGAGTACGATCGCTGGCACTTCACTAAAAACCGGATCTTCCACGATCTTTTCGCAGGCAGATATAAGCAGCAAAAGCGGAACTATTAATCTCAACTTCATTTGATCCATTCTAATTATCTGAAGCATTTAGCGCGCCAGCCATGATCCAGGTTTTTACATGATCGATATAGGTTTCTTTCATTTCCGGCCAGTCGGAGTCGGGTTCCAGCGCCAGCGGCATCACACCGGAATTGCCATCAATATCGTATGTTAATCGGGCGATAATCTGGGAGCTACTGACATCTCCGGGAACCACACGGTAGGTAAAACTTCCCTGCGGGTCGTTTTTGATCACCGGATGGTTGACCAGCGTATTATAGGTGCTTTCGATTGTTCTGAAATCGGGCTCGAAGGTCCCATCATGGCAACCGCTATTGGCACAGGTACGCGCAAATATCTGCTGATGTAAACCCTCCAAAGACGTTGGATCTAGTAATACTGTAGCCGTGCTGTCTGGTTGGGTATTATCAATCAGGTCGTAGGGATTCACATGTTCTTCCTTTTTGCAACTGCCAATAATCCCGGAAATCAAAAGTCCGTATATCAGGTATTTTTTCATATTCCTTTTACTTAGATCTGATCAAATAGGGATTTGGACTCTGAATGCAGCCAACCGGAATTCAACACTTCATTTTTGAAACCCAATACTTCGGCAATGGTCGGCACCACATCCGAGGCATCGCCAATTGGATTGGCTTCACTGCCTAATTCCAGTCCGCCATCAATGCCGGGACCAGCCATCATGGTGAAGATCCGACGGGAGTTAGCATCCGAATCATGATCAAAAGCAAACCAGTCATTTTCGTCCAGGATACCGTTTGAATTCAGGTTCCTTCCATGTTCCGGCATGACAATCAGTACCGTATTATTTGCCATCTCCGGTACCTGCGTCTGTATGTAATTCCATAAGAAGCCAACGGCATGATCAGCCCGGTGCAGAGCCTTCAGATAACTGGTATAACTCTCATGGCAGGAATCTACTGCACTCATATTGACGACCGTGAGCTTTGGTTTGAAATAGCGCAGGATTTCGGTGGCATATCCAACTGTGGCGAGGTCGCCATTATCGGTTACCGGCGGGAAAAGTAATTGTCCCATGTCTTTGCGGTCAAATACTTCCCGAATAAATGCCTTGATGTCTTCTTTTTCTTCCTCGGTATTATTGAGGTGCGGAATACGTCCACCGTTTTGCAAAAAATTCTGATTTAAAAAGTACCGCATCTGCTCTATCGGCTCCAATTCTTCTTCGGGGTGGAAAGATTTAAACCCTTTTAAATGCTGCTCGCCTTTTTCACCAAAAGTGATCGTAGGTGCAAAAAAATTAGCACCGTATTCCCAGCCAAAATCCCGGTGTTCGGAGTGGTTGAGGAGGGGAGTAGAGTTGCCAATGCCATTGCCGATAAACCAGGTATCGGTGGCTTTAAATCCGCCAAAGCGGCGAGCATACTCAAAAATTGTAGGATGAAGTGGCCGCTGCTGCAAACCCTGGGTGGTTCCATAATATCCGGATACACCTGTGCTCAATCCGGTAAAATGGCCGGTTCCAGCACTCGAAAATCGTACCTCTTTAAAGAGGATCCCCTGCTGGTCCAGGGGCGTTTGCAGGATGGGCGAAATAGGTTGCCCTCCAGGTTGCCCGTCGGGCGTATCTGTACCATATACTATCTTGAGTTCAGGCACCTCCCCGCTGAGCATATTGTACATAATGTTACCTTCCACATCCAGTCCCTGACTTTCTGATAAGTAGCGCTTCTCTACTGCTTCCTGCTGGCGCACGCCTCCGGCAAACATAACAAACACAACATGTTCTGCCATTGGCGGTCCGCCGCCACTGGCAAACAACCTGCCCGAGGGCAAGAGGTATGGAAATGCGATCGAACCGGCGGCAGTTATAGCTGCTTTCTTTAAAAATTTACGTCTTTTCATGCTAGGTCATTAGATCGGTTGCCAGGATATGCTAGTAATAATAGTACTCGTCTGAGGTCGCAAAAGCGAAATAAACCGTTTCGGGAGTTACCGTAGGGTGCGAGTTGATATAATTGACCCAAAAGGTTTTCTCTGCCTCCGTCGGGAAGCGTACATAAAAGCGTTTGTACGTTTCCACCACAAAAAGCGGCACATCTGCACGCATTTCGCTGTCTGGCGGGATTGCCACATCAGGAGCCGTAATCATTTTTGCAATGATGGTCTCAAAAGCTATTTGCTTATCGCCAATGGATGCAATAACATCTGTAATGTCAACTAATTGGTCCGGGCTTAGCGCTTTTTGATTGAGGTTGGCATAGGCAATATTGATAAATTGCTCCACGCTCTTTTGCTTGGTTTTACCCGAGTTATTAGGCAGGATTTCAATGTCATTTACCTCGTAGTAATAGGTTTTCTCTTTACAGGAAGCAAACAAAAAAAGACAGGCACTGAAAATATAAACGAGTCGCTTCATCGGAATGGCGTAAAATTATCTTTTCAAAATAGAGGCTAAAATCCGGCGTATTCATCTGTACTCATCACCAGCCGCTGAACGACCCGGATATCCTGGTCAGTAGCCAAATCGTTTAGCAAGGCCGCTGTTTCGGCAGAATCCGGCCGACGAGATAGCAGTTGTTGATAAACCCAAATGATAAGCCCTTCAAAAAACTCCAGATTGGTGGTAATGATGGCTACATAATCAAATTTATCGCTCCCCGACTGGCCGAGAAAGTTCTGTTCCGTTTGATTTTCAACCATCTGAAACCCGGATTGAAATTCGGCATTGGTAGGGTAGCGCCAGTACAGATTATCAAAGGTCGCATTCACAAAGTTAAAGGTGTTCATGTTTATCTGATCATATACATTGTTGTGAATCATTCGGCCAAAAAACTCGGATAGTTGGATGTTGCCAAACTGCAGATCAGCTCGACTATCAATCAACTTTAATAATTGCAGGGTTTCAATAGAGTCGGCATTGGGAATAAATTCTTCTACGATGGCCTGATCTGAAACACCCTCCAAAAAGCGAACTTTGGCCAGGTTGTAAAACTGCTGGTGGTATGCCCGTTGGTAGGAAGTATCTCCCTCCACAAAATCGGTGCTGGTTTGCAGCTTTTCGAGGAGGGCAAGGCGAGTAGATTTGGATAACATCCCATCGCGAAGATGCTGTACTTCTACCTCCATTTCCGCATCCAGCGGCTCGCGGCCAAGTAGGTCGATAAAAACACGATTAACGTAATTCTCAATTTTTATCGCAGGCACATTATTAACAATCGGGGGATCATTGTCTGACACCAGAATGGTCTCAGACTTTGTACAGGAGCTACAAATAATAAATAGCAAAAGTGTAAAAACACTTACCCTTTGGATTGCTAACATACTTGGGTGTTTTGTTTTCAATCAAAATAGGTGTCCGTCTTTCGAATTGTTTATTTGGAGGGACGAATTGTCAGAGGATGTGCAAAAGATTTGTGCACAACAGTAGAACACCTGTGTCACAAAATAGGAATCTTTTCCTGGTCAAAAGGAAGTGAGACGCATTAAACCATGTAAAATTTAGCTCAAATATCAATCTTCAACTGTCACAGCAGGCTTTTTTTCTGGTATATCCATTCTCCCTTTTTTCTCTGGCATGAGCCAACGCATCAGCGGAGGAATAAACAATAAATCACTCAAAAGCGCACTAAATAAAGTCATACTGATCAGCAAGCCAACGGTTACACTGGGTGGATGGATTGAAAATAACATCACCAAAAAACCAAAAAATAAAATTACAGATGTTAACACAATGGCTTTACCTGTCTCCATGGTGGTGATCCTCAAACTTTCTTCCAGGCTTTTTCCGCGATTGCGTACCAACTTTACTTTACTTAAAAAATGAATGGTATCATCTACTGCAATGCCAAAGGCCACTGCAAAAACGATGGCTACGCCTGCCTCCAATTCAATGCCCAAAAACCCGAGCATGGCTCCGGCCAAAACCAGGGGAAAAACATTGGGCACGAGAGAGACAATAAGCATCCGCCAATCACGAAATAAAAGCACCATTAATATACTGATAATGACCAGCGCAAGTGCCAAACCATAAAGCAGGCTGCTCCGAACATATTCCGCATTTTTATCAATCAGCAAACCTGTCCCTGTGCGACGGAAAGTGGCTACGTTCGGATCCACATTGGCCGTGATCCAATTGTCAATATCAATTCCCTGTTGTTTGATGCTATCCGCACCAATATCGAGCACACGCGAAGTGATACGGGCTTTTTTGCCGTCATGGCTCAACAATACATTCGCACTAAGCTGCGGGAAACCCTCTGCTGTGCGTTTGTAACGATCAAAAGTTTCCCGATCATCAGGCAGGCGATAAGCCGATGCCCGATTGCCGTTATATAATTGATTGACACTTTTGTACATCGAACTAATCGAATTTATAGCCCGAATTCCCGGAAAGGTGTGCAGGAATTGCTCTACTGTGTCAATAGCCTGTACCACTTCAAAGTCTGTGGCCAGGTAATCTCCCTGCGCAAACACCGCCAGATCCATCGGACGAAAGCCCGTGAATTTTTCTTCGAAGTAGCGGAAATCTTCGGTGATCTTTTTACCCGTTGGCAGGTTGTTGATGATCGAATAATTTGTGGTAATCCGGCTAATCCCCCAAAAGCTCAACAGCAATACTGTCAATCCGCCAATGGCAATACTCCTTCCATTATTTTTTGTAAATCGAAACAAACGAGCCAGATACTTTTCCCACATAGCCTGTCCTTTGCCCTTTCTGACCAACTGAGACACATCAAACATAGAAAGTGCAGCCGTCGTAAAAAAGATGACCGTCAGGTAGGCGATGATCACCCCGGCAGCCGCATTTATTCCAAAATCCCGAATAGGATACACCCGGCTGGTCATCAGCGTGGCAAAACCAACAGCCGTCGTTATGGATGTCAATAAAGTAGCCAGACCAATCTCCCGAATGGTCGTACTGACAGCTTCCTTTCGTGATAAGCCCTTTCGAAGTTCATCAATATATTTTGACATGATGTGAATCACATCCGAGGTACCAACAATGATCATCAACACCGGATAAAGTGCTGCCATGGCATTCAGTTCCCGGCCTGTGGCACCCAGAAAACCCATAAACAATAACATCCCCAGACCGACCGAACTCATGGCAATAGCAATACCAGCCGGCCTCCGAAAAATAAAGAACATGATGAGAGTAACCAAAAGGCCTGCAATACCGGCAGAAACTGTAATTTCCCGTTTTTGCATGTCCACCAGCTCTTTTTGGAAATAGGGCCTTCCCAGAAAATGGTAGGCCTCAAAAGGATATTGCTGTACTAAACTATCCAGAGAGTTCATGAGTTCATCAGCCTCATCTAACTTGATATTCCCAATCGTTTTTAGATAAAGCACCATGGCCGTAGTATCCGGAGCAATGAGATTGTACAAAAAGCGCTCATCCCCCATGATCTTCTCCTTGTCTGAATCATAACGCGCTGGCTCGTCCAGATGAATAGCCGGTATGGAGGTCAGGCCGAAAGGAGTTCGTATCGGATAGGATATCTTGGTTAGAGATTGACTTTCCGTAATATGGGGTAAACCCTTGGAGCTAATTGTCAGATCGTGAAAATTTGCCAGGAAGCTGGAATCAAAAACGCCCTCTGAACGCTCCACCGCTACAAGCATGAAATTATCGTCGGCTTCAAAGTCTGCAATAAATTCCTTGAAAAAGTCGAGGTCTGGATCCCCTTGCGGGAAAAATTGCTCGAATTCAAAATTAAACTTAAGCCCTAAAGAGAAGTAGGCACTTCCAATTGCAAGCATGCCAAACAGGCAAAAGATCAGTATCCGGATATTCCGATTCATGCGGTCTGCTGAGTTTCACCTCCAAACAGCAGGAGGCAAATATTGTTCGGCAAAGATACTTTTCAGATTCACAATGAGTTAGTCAGCAGGTCAGGCATTTACCTCTTCGGTAAGTTTTTTCCGAAGTACTTCCAATTTTTGTTTCCGGGGAAGGTGCGCCCGTTTCAGATCTAACCGAACCACCAGGAATGCCAGTAAAAAACTACCCGGTACAAATATCCATTTCCAAAATGGAGCCTCCGAAAACACCATATTTAGCAGAGACGTTACACCCGCAGGAAAAAGAAACCACCAGACAAAGGTTTTGGCCGTATTTGCCAGATATGCAGCATTCGCAATAGCCAAATCAAGCTCTCCCAGCATGGATCGGTCAAAACTGCGTTCCATCTTCTTACGCTGAATCCGACGAAAAAGAACGAAACCCCCAATCAAAATAAAAGCAATTGCAGCCAGATAGGAATAGATTTCATCCCCATCCAAATACGCATCTATTAATAAATATCCGCCCGTTAAGGTCGTAATGATCATCAAACCGATTTCGTTGATATTCGCCAAACGGCTTAGCTCTTTGCTTCTTGCAATAATTGTTTTTTCCATGGCTGCTTCATTTACAACATAAATTGGTTCGTTATTTTGTACGTCCCAAATTTTTTTCAAATCGTCAAATTCCATTGTGCTTCGCTTTTTTAGATCTGTCGATTAAATATTTTTTTATCCGGTGCAGTTTCACACCAATATTACTTTCTGAAATCCCCAGCATCTGCGCCATTTCTTTATAACTAAACCCATCCAAAAGAAGTAGCGTGAGCGAACGGTCTATCTCGTGAAGTCCGGCAATTTCTTCATACAACCAACTCAATCGCTCGTCCTGCTGATTGGGTTTTTCCATCAATACATGCTCGATCTCACCAATAGGTTTCACCCCTTGCCGATGCTTTTGCTCGCTGGCTGCCCAGCGCAGCGCTGTGTTAAGAGAAATCCGGTACATCCAGGTTGTTACGGCCGCATCTCCCCGAAATGAAGGTATTGAGCGCCAAAGCTGAATAGTGATTTCCTGAAAAAGCTCTTCTCTGTCAACCTCATTAAATGCATACGCACGCACTATTTTAAAGAGTAGTGCACTGTGGACTTTAATCCAGCCATTAAAGATTTTTTTCTGTTCTTCTTCCTTCATTTAAATAATTATTACCAGGTGCAAACCACTTTCATTTTGGAACAATTACCTCATTAGTGCTTAATAAAAACCAATTTATTACAAGAGTGGGCATTTTTTACTGGCAACCTTATTCTGAACCGAAAACGGAATGCCTTAATCGGCATTTTCCGAATTGATGAATACAACTATCTGCTCTATATTGTGGACATGAAAACGGGAACCCTTTACCTGCTGCCGATTCCGCTTGGCGAGGACGCAAACCACACATTGCCGGAATACCTCATCCAGCAATTCCATCGGCTGGATTATTTTGTCGCTGAGCGTGCAAAAACGGCCCGCCGTTTCCTCAAAGAAATCAATCATCCAAAACCGATGAGCGAGATACATATTGAGGAGCTCAACAAACATAGCCAGGCGGAAGATCTGCCTTTCCTCCTGAAACCCGCACTGGAAGGACATGACCTCGGACTCCTTTCTGAAGCGGGCTGTCCGGGGGTGGCTGATCCGGGAGCCCAACTGATACAGCTGGCGCACAATCGACAAATTAAGGTATTTCCGATGGTTGGGCCATCTTCGATCCTGCTGGCGCTGATGGCTTCGGGCATGAATGGCCAGCAATTTTGCTTTAATGGCTATCTCCCACAGAAAAAACCAGACCTGATCCGAAAGCTGCAATTATTGGAAAAACAGGCACTCAAATTCAAACAGACGCAACTCTTCATCGAAACCCCATACCGCAATGGCGCTATGTTTGAAGCATGCCTGGAAGCACTTGCGCCAAACACGCGCCTGTGTATCGCTTGCGACCTGACCCTGCCAACACAATATGTGCGTACCTGTGATATAGCCGATTGGAAAAAGCAACCCACACCGGAACTCCATAAACGACCTGCCGTATTTTTGCTTGGCCATTAAGGTATTCGTTACTTTTACGGTCTAGATCGTCCAAAAATTGCTGCCCGGCTTTCGCCGAAAGGCTAAACAAAAAGAACTAATCGACCGTTCTTAGAACGTGTTTAGGAATTGCTTTTGGAGGCAGTAGCGAACAAATTTTGTTCTGATCAAGGCATTTTTTGCAGTCGGATGCGGGCAATCCGGCTAATAAAAATAACGAAGAGCAGGATAAAACTTGCCGATAATGCGCCGAAGTGTAAATTCTAAACACGTTCTTTATCCGACTGCCGATAAGAACGGAAATACATACAACTTATGAATGAATTTGCTATAGCTCAGGAGAAATTAACCCAAAAGGGATTTCTGGATATTGAAGTAGATCCTACCCTTGATCTTTTTGCGGAAATTGAAAAGCTCAAAAAGGAAAAGAATGCCATCATCCTGGCACACTATTACCAGGAAGCAGACATTCAGGACATCGCCGATTATGTGGGTGATAGCCTCGGACTTTCCCAACAAGCGGCCTCCACAGATGCCGATATCATTGTTTTCGCAGGGGTTCATTTTATGGCGGAAACTGCAAAAATGCTTTCGCCACAGAAAAAAGTCATGCTGCCCGACCTCAAAGCTGGTTGCTCGCTGGCCGATTCCTGTCCGCCGGAGCTTTTCCGGAAATTCAAGGAAAAATATCCGGATCATGTCGTTGTGAGTTATATCAATTGTACGGCAGAATTAAAGACCCTTACAGACATTTGCTGTACATCTACCAATGCGGTACATGTCATCAACAGTATCCCTGAAGATCAGCCAATCATTTTTGCCCCGGATATTAACCTGGGCAGATATCTGGAGAAAAAAACGGGGCGTAAGAATATGGTTCTTTGGAATGGCAGCTGTATGGTACACGAAATTTTTTCAAACGAAAAGATCACCAAACTTCAGATGCGCCATCCCGAGGCAAAGTTTATTGCACACCCGGAATGCGAAGACCACATCCTGGAAAAAGCCGATTACATAGGTTCCACCAGTGGCCTGCTGCGCTATACCATGGAAAATGATGCCACCGAGTTTATTGTAGCTACCGAAGCGGGTATCATCCATCAAATGGAAAAAAAATCGCCGCATAAAACATTCATCCCCGCTCCACCGGATAATACCTGCGCCTGTAATGAGTGTCCGCACATGAAACGGAACACGCTGGAAAAACTCTATATCACCATGAAATATGAGTTGCCCGAAATTACACTGGAAGACTGGGTGATTGAGCAGGGAGTGAAGTCGATCGATCGGATGTTGGAGATTTCGGCTAAGGCGGGACTGTAGTCGTGTAGGGGTCTATTCCGGCCTTGCCGGTTTGGTCGATCCCGCCGTAGGCGGATTCGACCCAAGGCCCAAAGGGCCCTCGACCAAATAGCGCCACACCAACAAATTACCCTCCTTTTTTCTTAAAACAATACCACAGGATAAATTCCTACCGTTATGCTGCTGTCTGAAAAGAAAAAGAAAAGCAGGGCACCGCTTTTTTATCTAATTTTGCAGTCCGAATTAATTTAGGAATATCAAGATCATGGTTCAACGCTTCATTCTCTGTACCGCTCTTTTATTGAGTCTCGCAACCACTTCCTTTGCCCAAAAAGGCTGGGAAGCCGGTGGATGGCTTGGCGTGAGTTACTATTTTGGTGACTTAAATACCAGTTTTGATCTTAGCCGCCCCGGATTAGCTGCAGGTGTTGCTGCGCGGTATAATTTCAACCAACGGGTTTGTCTGAAATTTTCGGGCAATTACGGAACCGTTAGTGCAGATGATGCGGAGTCCAGTAATCCGTATGAATTAGCACGCAATCTTAATTTTGAATCCGTATTAGCAGACGGTACCGTTCAACTGGAATTCAACTTTTTCCCGTACGAACATGGTAGCAAGGATAATTTCTATACGCCCTATCTGTTTGGCGGATTAACCGCTTTTTACTACAATCCAATCACCGAATACGAAGGGGAACTTATAGAATTACGGGCACTTGGCACAGAAGGCCAGTTTAAAGGAGAAGAGTATTACTCGGTCTCCGGAGCGCTTGCTTATGGTGCTGGTTTCAAAATTGATTTGAGCTACCGCTGGAGCCTCAATTTTGAAATTAGTGGTCGCCGTTTATTTACCGACTACCTCGATGATGTAAGTACAGTGTATGCCGATAAAGATGATCTGGAAGAATTGCGCGGACCGCTTTCTGTAGCCCTTTCGGATCGTTCAATTTTGATCGAAGGCATAAATGAAGGAGAAATCGGACTCCCAGGCCGACAGAGAGGAAACAGCGTAGATAAAGATGCCTACGTAATGCTCGGCGTAGGTTTATTGTATTATTTCGGACAAGTACGCTGTCCGGAATACGGCCGTTAATCGTATTTAATTCGAACCAATTTTAATCGGTTTCTTCTCTCTGAAGGAATAATCAACTCACTGGTCGAGGTCTGCACCGCATCTCGCACCAATAGTTTTAATTCCTGATGTTCGGTGCTAAACACCGAATTTCGGTCAAACATCCCATTCCCGCTTACTACATATTCACTAACCATATTTTCCTGCCTAATTTCGTCATTGTACAAGAGACGTAAACTGGTTGGTGTTTTCATTAAGAAATAAGAAGAATAGGCGGCATCATCATCCTGAGAATATTGTTTTTTAGGCAAAACAGCCGTCCAGTGGGTCTGACCATCCGGATGTATGGAGATTACAAACAGCTCATCATAATAATAATCAATGATGTACTGACCGCCAGCGCGATAAGCAGCTCTACTAGAGGTCGATTGACGCTCAAAGGTGCGGTTGCGCTCGCCGATCATCAGTATGCCCCCATCCTGCCGGTGTACAATTTCCCGGACAGAGGTTTCTATTACACCCTTGTTTTTTTTATTTCCCTTCTGCCCCAGCAGGTTCATGACAAACTCATCATCGAATGGCTCGGAAGATAATAGAGGCTGCATGCCTTTATCCAAATCATATTGCAGGTAGAAATAGCCGTTCGCCCGACCGGGATTATCGTCGTAATACATCCCACCAGCCACCAGATAATTGTTTAGATTATCGATAGAAAACATGGCGTCATAGGTCAGCAATCCATTCATTTTCAGACTTAGGGAAACTGGTTCCGGACCAATATCCCGGCTGCCGATAAAAACTTCATAGCGATGTGCCTGATCCCGGGGTCTGCGATTATCCCGATCCAGAATAAAATACATTTCTCCGTGGTCGCTGAGCAACAGCTGTTGAAAATCCCGGCTATAGACCATATCCTCGGGAGAGAATTTGCTTTCCCAAATAACTTCCTGTGTAGGCACGTCGATCACTGTTGCTTCCAGATCATTAAAGCCGGAAAGCCGAAAGACCATAATTTTTGACCGATCTTCCGAACGGATAATTTCAAATTGGGGGAAAGATAAAAAGGGCCCTAAATTTTTAACTGTCGCAGAATCGATCAGATTGGCAGCCGGGTCATAGGTGTGCATTTTTAGCAAATAGTCGCCGTTATCCCGGTAGTAATATAAAATGGAAAAATCCTGACGGCGGCCTAATATCCCTAACACCGTGGGGCGTCGAGCGTCCAGGTCCAGTTCCTTCTCCCAAACTGATTGCATACGTTCATCAAAAGCCTGTACAAAAAAGCGAGAGGATCGATCCAGAAACAACAAAACCCTGTTGCCCATTTCTCCAATCAATTCATAACCTACCTCATTGCGGATAGATATTTCTTCTGATACCGTGATCGTTTGAGCAACTGCCAGCAAAGGAAAAATCAGCATCCAACACAGGAGCAATCTTTTCATGAACATTCCGATTCTGCACGTTTAAATGGGAAGATCCCTCTTTCAAAATTAAACAATGTGGGTGCCAAAATCAAAACTTGGGTAAGTTTCAATGATCATGTATGTAAGTCAAGAACCCCGAAAAAAGTTTTCGGACGCTTCACAAATCGATATTTAAGGCGGCAACAAGACAAAGATATGCTTAGCCCTGATACCTTTTCCGGATTAAATCAATTGCCTCTGCCAGCTTATGGTCACGCGCTGTGATCACATCACCGGCATCGTGTGTAGAAAGCCGGAAACTAACTTTGTTCCAGACATTACGCCAATCGGGATGATGGTTTAGCTTTTCTGCTACCAGCGCAACTTCCGTCATAAACGCAAAAGCCTGACTGAAATCTTTGAATTCAAATTCAGCCCGGAGTTGATTTTCAATTTCTTGCCACATGCTGATATTATGAAATTATCTAAATGACCAGTCGTACTGATCGAGTTCCAAAACACTAACTTTCAACAGGTCTATAGAAGCCCGGATATCTGACTTGCTGGCCATCTCAATAACCTGATGTATATGCCTTAGCGGAATGGAAACCGCTCCTGCAATGGCACCATTTTTACCTGATCGCTGGACACCCGCTGTATCTGTACCGCCGGCCGGCAACACTTCCAATTGAAAAGGAATACTATGTTTTGTAGCTACTTCCTTCATGTATTGCACCATCCGATAATCACAAATAGTGGTGCCATCCATGATCTTGATTGCTGCACCGCCGCCCATTTTAGTAACCACTTCATGTGGCTGTGAACCCGGCACATCAAAAGCAATCGTTACATCCAGGCCAAAACCAAAATCAGGGTCAATCAAATGGCCGGATTTTAAGGCACCCCGTAAGCCTACTTCTTCCTGAACGGTAAAAACAGCATAGAGGTCATAGGGTAGTTCGACGCCCTGGAGCTCACTCAATAACTCAAGCAAAATATATACTGAAACCCGGTTGTCGAGACTTTTCCCATTAACGCAATCACCCATCTCAATGAGTTCGCGATCTCGGGTAATTGGATTTCCTACAGAAATATATTTCTCTATTTCCTTTTTAGGTAAACCGGTATCAATGAAAAAATCATGGATCTGGGGCGCTTTATTACGCTCGTCAGGTTTCATCAGGTGAATCGGCTTTGATCCCATGACGCCCATGAGATCTTTACTACCATGCACAATTACGCGCTGAGAAGTGAGCGTTTTAGGGTCAAAGCCACCCAAGGTATGAAAGCGAATAAAACCATCATCATCTATATGGGTCACGATGAATCCAATTTCATCCATGTGCGCCGCCACCATCACGCGCTTGCCTACCCGTCCTTTTTTGACAGCAATAACATTTCCCATGGCGTCAACAGAAAGCTCATCAACCAATGGACCAGCCTGAGCGATCACATATTCCCGCACCTTTTGCTCAAAGCCCGGTGCACCCGGAATTTCACTAATAGCCTTTAAAAGCTCTACCTGAATCATATAATTTAACCTGTTTAATTATCGTAACGGCAATATACCCCAAAGGTTGCTAAGATAGGTTATTCTGAAAATAACAAACTATTCAACTAACAAACTGAATCCCGTACCTTGCGCCCCATGTCGATGATCAAAAAACTGGCCGGCGAAACAGCCATCTATGGCACGAGCAGCATCCTAAGCAGATTGCTGAATTATATGATCCTGACACCCTACCTGACCCGTACATTCGCGGAAGCAGAATATGGGGTAGTCTCGATCCTATACACTTATGCCGCTATCCTGATCATTTTATTTACCTACCGCATGGAAACGGCCTTTTTTCGGTTTGGTAGCCGCGACGGACAACTGGATAAAGCCTTTTCGACGGCTTCATTTTCCCTGATTTTTTCGACCATCGCTTTCAGCCTGCTGATCTGGATTGGGATCAACCCCATTTCTGAATGGCTCCATTTTTCAGCCCATCCGGAATATATTCTGACCGTTTTGGGTATGATCGGACTCGACACGCTGGTTGCGATCCCGTTTGCCCGACTGCGATTGGAAAACCGGCCCATGTTGTTTGCTGCAACCAAGACCTTGCAGATCATTTTCAATATCATCTTCATTTTCCTGTTTCTAAAGGTGTTGCCCGGGCTATACGAAAATGGGCATGCATGGGCAGGCTGGTTTTATCGGGCCGAAAATCGCATAGGGGATCTTTTCCTGGCTAATTTATTGGCAAATGGCATTATTTTATTGATCCTTTCTCCCGTTTATCTGCGGATTCGCTGGGTCTTTGATCCCGTTCTCTGGAAAACCATGCTCAAATATGCCGGACCACTAATTATTGTTGGTTTTGCGGCAGTGGTCAATCAATTGATCGCGTTGCCGTTGCTTGAACACTTATTGCCGGGCGACCTACAGCAAAACCGGGCGCAAACAGGTATTTTCAGTGCCGCTTCAAAGCTGGCTGTCCTCATGAATCTCTTTACACAGGCCTTTAATTATGCTGCCGAACCCTTCTTTTTTCGGCATGCACAGGAATCTGATTCCAGAGAAATTTATGCACAGGTAGGATATGCCTTTTCGTTGGTAGGTAGTGTTGTTTTTCTCGGGATCAGCCTCTTTCTGGAAATTGTCAAATACTTCCTCGGGCCGGATTTACGGGGAGGACTGGGCGTAGTACCCATTCTGTTAATGGCTTATCTTTTTCTGGGGCTCTATTACAATTTCTCTATCTGGTACAAGTTGGCCGACCGTACCCGCTATGGGGCATATATTAGTTTGGGAGGTGTCGTCATCACTTTGTTGATTAATTTCATTTTTGTACCCATGCCGGCTGTCGGGTATTATGCCGCAGCCTGGGCTGCATTCTTTTGCTATTTTTTCATGGCCACAGCCAGTTACCTAAGCGGACGATCTTTTTATCCGATCAATTATCCCTTGCGGCGTATGGGGCGCAGCATCGCATTGGCTGGCGCACTATATATACTTGCCTCCGGCTTGAGCAGCAATATCTACCCCAATGCTTCCCTCTTTTTTAAGTTGAGCATAAATGGCCTGGTTTTACTTACCTATATTGGTTACCTCTGGAAGTATGAAGGAAAGATGATCCGACAATTATTTTAGACCATGTTTGGGATTATTGCCCGACAAAAATCACCTCATGTTTGGCAATCCCATTTACCGGCGCTGTTTCGGAGCTCAAAATAGCCTCTCCGAGATATACAGTGGAGAGATAAAACCGTTTTCCGGGATCCAATGCTGAAAAACGAACCGTCCCCTGTTCCCCGCCAGTGATGCCGGAACGATAAAGGGGTTCACCAAAATCCCGGTCTTCTTCCGTTAAATAAACATAAACCGAAGCCCCCGGAGCACCATAAGCCTCGAGGCATTGGGGATCTGTTTGTGGATCACAAACAAGCACCCTCACCTCAATCGAAGCATCATAGCCCGTTGTATTTTCAGCCGGATCAATTTCAGGTAAACTGGTTGGATGGCAAGCCAGTGCAAAAAAGAGGCTCCAAGCCACTAAAAATATCCCGTTTCTGAAATGAGCATTCATATCTAAATGTACGTACTCCCCGGAGAATTACTCTACTTTTGGGCCATGAATGTACGTTTGCCTGTATATCAAGAACGAGAAGCTGCCTTTCGGCGAATTGCCGGAAATCTGGAAACACGCTATCGAAATGGCTCGATCTTACGCCTGATCCTGTTTTTTGTCGGAATTGGGGTCTTGATCTATATCTGGACCAATTTTGAAGTGGCTCCGTCTCTTCTTGCCACGTTGTTTCTCATTACCGGTTTTGGCTACCTCATTAACTGGCATTTGAAAATTCAAAAGTCGCTGCAACACACCCGATTGTTGATTGAAATTAATGAACGTGAAATAGCCTTGCTGCAACAAGATTTCAGCTCTACACCGGATACCGGCGCTGATTTTTTGGACGCCTGGCACGAAAACGCTATTGACCTGGACTTGTTTGGCAGTCATTCTTTTTTCCATTTTGCGAATCGTTGTGGCACCTCCATCGGAAGGCAACGACTAGCCAACTACTTCCTAAATCCGGCGGAAGCAGAAACCATAAAGGACCGGCAGTCAGCTGTTCAGGAATTAAGTGGTCAACTCGACTGGAGACAGGATTATCTGGCACTCGGTAAAGAAATAAGTGATAACCCCAGGCACCTCCTGTTGCTCAGGAAGTGGATGGAATCTCCTACGCTGGTACTGAGAAATAAGTTATTACAAGCAGCCCTGATCGTGGCTCCTTTTTTAAGTACAGCAGGTTTGATAGCCTGGATTTTTTACCTGCCCTGGTATGGTGCCCTCCTGTTTTTTGTACCCCAAATGCTCATTTTACGTCGAACGCTGGATCGCGTAAATGACATTCACCAATATACAGGGGAAGCCGAAAAGGTGCTTTCACATTACGCCGAACTCTGTTTGCAAATTGAAAAATTACGCCCGGAATCTAAACTGATTCAGGAACAATACGACCGTTTAATATCCATCAAAGAGCCTGCATCCAAGGCCATTAAAAAATTGAGCTACCAGATTAGTCAGCTCAATGTGCGCTATAATGCCTTCGCCATTTTCTTAAACATCTTTGGTTTGTGGGATTTGTTTTGGGTATTACAACTCGAAAAATGGAAAGCCCGAAGACAAGGATCGCTTGATCCCTGGTTTGATGCATTGGCCGAGCTGGAGGCGCTGCAAAGTATTGCCACCTTAGCCTATAATCAACCGCACTGGACTTTCCCGGAAATTGTGGATCAATCTAATCTTGAAGCAGTTCAGTTAGGACATCCATTATTACCCGATCATATTGGTGTAAAAAATGATTTTGCCATGCCCACAAAAGGGCAGATAAAATTGCTGACCGGTTCGAATATGGCCGGAAAAAGCACCTTTTTACGAACTGTCGGACTAAACATCGTTTTGGCCATGTCTGGCAGTCCGGTTTGTGCAGAAAAGTTGCGCCTGCCGCTGTTGCGGGTTTACTCCAGTATGCGTACGCAGGATGCGCTGCACGAAAGCACTTCTTCCTTTTTTGCGGAATTAAAACGCCTGAAATTTATCATTGAAGCAGTGGAATCTCCCTTGCATGTTAGCCATACTCCTTTTTTCCTGTTGGATGAAATCCTGAAAGGCACTAATTCCAGAGATCGACACAAAGGGTCCCGTGCACTGATTCATCAATTACTGCGGGCAAATGGCGCCGGCCTGATTGCCACGCATGACCTGGAACTCGGCGACATGGAGGACACATCAAATGGTTCGATTGAAAATCTCCGCATGGAAGTAGAAATTCAGGATGGAGAATTATTCTTTGATTACAAATTAAAAAAAGGCATCACCCAAAGCTTTAATGCCACCCATTTAATGCAAAAGATGGGTATTGACATTAGCTGATAGTTCGGTGTGCTGCAGCATTTACAAAAACCGTATTTCCTATTCCGTCGTAATCTGTAAATACATCAATCCCGTTGTGTTTTAGACTTTCTCCCTGAAAGCCTAAAATGGTCAAATCAGCATCCCTTGAATGATCCTGGATGATAGATCGAATCCCGCGATCTTCCGGGCGGGGAATAACGATAATATTATTAGGTGAAATTGGCAGTCGGCCCTCTTCTATCAAGCTAAAGAGGCGCATGCGCTCATCCGAACAGGTCGATTCCGGGAACACGGCAAAGATGCGGATTGTACCTTCACTCCACTCCTTATGTCCCAGAATAATGTAGCCTAACAGGATCATCAAATTCGCATTCTCGTAATCACTGGCGGTGATCCAAATGTGAATTTCTTTTTTCATGCCATAACCACGCTCCCCACTACCCACAACAATCAGGTCAAAATCCACCGAATTGATTAGTTTGTAATTATCTACCACGTCTATTACATTCTGTGGACTTAGCTTCGAAAACTCCAGTATAAGCAGGTTGTTTTCTGAGCCTGATATTCCAGGTAACTGGATCACTTGTGCAATTGCCGAGGTATAAGACGGACTGATCAAGGTATCGATATACACATTACTCTTACTCGCTTCGGCCATTCGGATCAGGCGTTCTTTTGCCTCCCGGGCCTCCTTATGTGTTGATTTTGAGAGATAACCACTGATTTTATGGATATAGGTACCAAAACCGTATCGCTGGGAAATCCATCGCAAGAGGTCAAATGCGGCCAGTCTTTCAAAAGAGTTTTCTGAAATACAGACTGCTGAGGGACGCCAATTAGCTACATCTTCTTTTTCTGCTTTTTGCAAAAAAACCTGTAATTGCCGACTAAATTGAAAAATGACCCCCTGGAAAATAACCGCCAGGTTTTGTTTATCCGGATTATAACGACTCACTACCACATAAAATAATACCATCAACAAGAGGGCAAAAATGGCATAAGCCGGATTCATGAAAAACATGAGGCCAAAACAAGCTATGGCGCCAAATAAGCTAATAAACCAACGCGACCTGAATGTAGGTCGATAGGAAGGATCTGCCGAAAAATGTTGGAGAAAGGAAATCAAATTCAAGGTACCGTAGGTCATCATAAAGAACATCGATATGATCTCTGCAACGAAGTCGAGTTCTCCAATAACAACAAAGACAAAAGCCAGCACAACTGTTAGAATTGTTGCATTATAAGGCTCATCATTTTTTCCTTTTCCCCGGGATAACCAGTAACTCAATACACTAAATGGTAGTACCCGGTCCCGTGCAATAGCCTGTAGGGTACGGGGAGCCACCAAAATTGATCCCAATGCCGAAGAAATCGTTGCGGCAGCCAGGCCAAGCGGAATGATCCACCAGCCTTGCCAGGCAATATCAGCCATAACCAACCTACTGGTATCTGCCAGCTCTGTCGGACTGGCAGATCCGGAGAGTTTTACCGCAATAAAGAGGTAAATGATCATCCCACAAATCGTGGCGGCTATCGTTCCTAGCGGAATGCTCCGGCTTGGTCGTGCCAGATCACCTGATAAGCCAACACCGGCTGTCATTCCTGTAAAAGCCGGAAAGATGATCGCAAAAACAGCAAAAAAGCCAAGGGTTTTCAGTGGAATAGCAGGAGGTGTCGTTTCGCCTGCCTCTTGCATCACCGTTTCGCCCGGGTGAAGTTTGATTGTATCTATTATTTCAAGTGACGTATCAGCAGGGATTGGATGCGTTTCCTGAAACTCTGTTTCCAACGTCGCAAAAAAGTCTAATTTATTGGCGTGGCTGAAATCTGTTTGTCCGAGAAAAAAGGCCACAAGCGATATAAGAAGTGTAAAGACGACTATATATAATGCCTTCACTCCCAGTGCTGCCCCCTTTGACAAAACAAGAATAGTCAGGAGGATAAGAGCTGGCACACTTACGGTTTGTTTTTTTTCCAACAGCCAGGCTAGTGTCGGATGTAAATCATAGTTGTTGGAGATGAATTCAAATAAGGCGGTAAATGCTTCCGAGAAGGCAATAATATAGAAGGCGACACTAATTGCCTGGGAAAAATAGAGTGCAATACCGATCGATGAGCCGATTACCAATCCAAATGAGCGGGAAATAATATAGTATTCTCCTCCGCCTTCTACCTTTTGGTTTGTCGCAATTTCAGCAATAGACAAAGCCGTTGGAATAGTAACCGCATGCCCGATCAAAATGATCGCAATGGTGCCAATCAGACCAACATTTCCTACAGCAAAACCAAAACGAAGGAACATGACTGCTCCAAGGATTGTCGATATTGCTGTAAAGAAAACTGGAGCAGTACCAAACTTTTTACGCTTTTCAGACATTATTTTTGCCTTTCGGGAATACTCATTCCAGACGAACAATATGTTTGATAAATGGTTCGGGAGACCTATATACCCAAGCGCAAGTGGTTTG